>JBFINI010000052.1:0-12638 GCA_041611275.1 Burkholderiaceae bacterium | reverse complement strand
TTCGGGCGACTGCGACTCGGCAGCCTGATCAGGCACTGGCATCGATGGTTTCACGGCGGCGGGGTCAAACGCTTGCTAAGATGAGGTCGATCATAGACCGAATACCCGATGACTGAGCGCATCATCCCCATTGCCGACGGGCGATATCGCGCGTCGGCGCCCTTCGTTCCCCGGCAATCGACCCCGCCGAGCGGTCTGCTGGCCGATCGTCGCGGACGCCGTCTGCACGACCTGCGCATCTCGGTGACCGACCGCTGCAACTTCCGCTGCACCTATTGCATGCCGAAGGAAGTTTTCGACAAGAACTACCACTTCCTGCCGCACGCCGAACTGCTCACCTTCGAAGAGATCACCCGGCTCGCAAGGTTGTTCATCGAGCACGGCGTTGAAAAGATCCGGTTGACCGGCGGCGAGCCACTGCTGCGCAAGGACATTGAACGACTGATCGATATGCTGTCGCGCCTGCGCACGCGCGACGGCCGGCCGCTTGATCTGACGCTGACGACAAACGGTTCGCTGCTGGCCCGCAAGGCGCGCGCGCTCGCCTCGGCGGGGCTGAGCCGTGTGACGGTCTCGCTCGACGGGCTTGATGACGCGGTGTTCCGGCGGATGAACGATGTCGACTATCCAGTCGGCGCGGTGCTTGAAGGCATTGCCGCGGCGACCGCGGCCGGCCTGGCGCCGATCAAGGTCAACATGGTGGTCAAGTGCGGCGTCAACGACCACGAAATCCTGCCGATGGCGCGCCACTTCAAGGGCAGTGGTCATATCGTGCGCTTCATCGAGTTCATGGACGTTGGCAGTTCGAATGGCTGGCGCCTTAATGACGTGGTGCCGTCGCGCGAGGTGATCCGCAGGATCGATGCCGAGCTTCCGCTCGAAGCGATCGAGCCGAACTACACGGGCGAGGTCGCCGAGCGCTGGCGCTACCGCGACCGCGGCGGCGAAATCGGCGTGATCTCCAGCGTCACCCAGGCGTTCTGCCGCGACTGCACGCGCGCCAGGCTATCGACCGAGGGTCGCCTTTACCTGTGCCTGTTCGCCACGCGCGGCTACGACTTGCGCCAACTGCTGCGCGCTGACAGCAATGATGCGCGGATCAGCGCCGCCATCGGCCAGATCTGGCGCGCGCGCGAAGATCGATACTCCGAACTGCGCACCGAGGCCACGGCCGGTCTGCGCAAGATCGAAATGTCCTACATCGGCGGCTGAGCCGCCCGCACGGTGCAGCTGCCGACTCGAGAGGAAATCACTGGCCTGATCCTGGCCGGCGGGCGGGCGACGCGCATGGGCGGCGCTGACAAGGGCCTGGTCGAACTTCGTGGTCGCGCATTGGTCGACCGGGTGATCGAGCGGCTGCGCCCACAGGTCGCGGGGTTGATCATCAGCGCCAATCGCAACATCGATCGCTACCGAGCTTTCGGCTTTCCGGTCGTCCTCGATGCCGAAGACAACCTTGAGCCGTTCCCGGGCCCGCTGGCCGGAATCCTCGCCGGCATGCGTGCTGCACCGACACCGTGGCTGGCAGTCGCGCCCTGCGACGCGCCGTTCTTGCCGGCGGACCTGGTGCGCCATCTGGCCGACGCGTTGGCCGGCAGCCGTGCCGCCGTCGCCTATGCAGGCGAGTCGATTGAACCCCTGTTCTGCCTGCTGCACACCGAACTGGCCGACGATCTGGCTGAAGCGCTCGCCCATGGTGAACGCCGCGCCGAGCTCTGGCTGCGCGGCATCCGCGCAGCACCGGCAGTGTTCCTGCTGCACGAGTCCTTCGCCAACCTAAACACGCTGCAGGAGCTGCGCGCCCGCGATGGCGACCAATGAGCTGACCCTCGCGCAGGCGCTCGACCAGCTGGTGCACCTGTTCCCGCCAATCGTCGGCGACGAAACCATCGCGGCGCGCGAAGCCTGCAGCCGCATTCTCGCGGCCGACGTGATTTCGCAGCTCGACCTGCCGGCCTTCGACAACTCGGCGATGGACGGCTACGCGCTACGTGCCGATGATCTGCGGCCGGGCCACTGGTTGCACGAAATCGGCCATGCCCATGCGGGCCATGGCTTCGAAGGTCGCGTCGAAACCGGTACCTGCGTGCGCATCATGACCGGCGCGCCGCTGCCCGCTGGCGCCGATACCGTAGCAATGCGGGAAGACGCCACCAGTGAAGGCACCACGATCCGCATCGAGCGAGTACCTCCGACAGGCGCCAACATCCGGCGTCGCGGCGAGCACATCGGGCGTGGCGATGTCGTCCTGCACGCCGGCCAGCGCCTGCGTGCGACGGAAATCGGTCTGGCCGCTGCAGTTGGTGCTGCGCAGCTTTCGGTGCGGCGGCGGCTGCGTGTCGGCATCATGTCGACCGGTGACGAACTTGCCGATCCGCCGCAACCATTGGCGCCAGCCGGAAGCTACGATGCCAACCGGCCGCTACTGCATCTGGCGGTGCAAAGACTCGGCTACGACGCGTACGAACTCGGGATTTGTCACGATACGCCGCAGGCGTTTGCAGCCACGGTCGAGCGCGCGCTGCAACTGCACCTGGACGTGCTGCTGGCCAGCGGCGGCGCCGCGCAGGGCGACGCCGACGTGGTGCGAACCGCTGCCGGCATCCGTTTTCTGCCGCTGAACATCCGGCCCGGGCGCGGTATCGCGGTCGCACGGGTCGAGCGCGACTCCTCGCGGCTGGCCCTGCTCGGGCTGCCCGGCAACGCAGTTGCAGCCTTCGTGATGTTCCATCTGCTGGTGCGGTCGCTGTTGCAGCATCTGGCGGGCGGCCAAAGCGGCGTACCGATCCACCTGCCACTGCCGCTTGCCGGCAACGTACATCTACGCGGCGGCCGTATCGATTATCGGCGCGGGAGGTTTGTCCGCGAGGCAAGCGGGCTGCGCGTGCAGCCGTTGCGTGATCAAGGCTCGGCAATGCTGCGTACGGTCACCGACGCCGACGTGCTGATCGCCCTCGGGCCGCGTGCCAGCTATAGCGACGGCGAACTGGTTGATACGGTGCCGCTGGCGATGCTTGATTGAAGCCACGCTCAGAACCGCTTCATCAATTCGAGCAACTTGCGCGCGATCGGCCGGTACGGCGGCATGAATAGCCCCATGCCATTGAATCGCGACTGCAGGAACACAGGCGTCATCTTGCTGAACGTCTCGAAGCCGTGGCGGCCGTGGTAGTGCCCCATGCCGGACGGGCCGACACCGCCAAAAGGCAGATCTTCCTGCGCGATGTGCAAAAGCGTTTCGTTCACGCATACGCCGCCTGCCTGGGTGTTGTGCAAAGCGTGCTGCGTGCGCTTCTTGTTGTTGTCGAACCAGTAGAGCGCCAGCGGCTTGGGCTGCGCATTGATGCGCTCGATCGCATCGTCGACGCCGTCGTACGGAAGCAAGGGCAGCAGCGGGCCGAAAATCTCCTCGCGCATCACGTCGAGAGCGGCGGGAGGATCGACCAGCAGCGCGGGCGCCAGACGGTGCGCCGCAGCGTCCTGCGTCGCCCCATCAAACAGCGGCTCGATGCGCACCCCGGCGGCCTGCGCCTGTTCGAGATAGCCCGTAAGTCGTGCGTAATGCCGAGTGTTGACCACCGAGCAGAAATCGCGGTCGGCCAGGCCGTACGGATACATCTTGCGCGCGCGCAACTTCAGTTGTCCGATGAACGGCTCCAGCATTGTCCGTGGCAGCAGTACATAGTCAGGGGCGATGCAGGTCTGCCCCGCATTGAGCAGCTTTCCGGCGAGGATCCGCGTGGCGGCGCGCTGCACCGGATAGCCTGGCGCGACCACGGCCGGTGATTTGCCGCCGAGCTCGAGCGTCACCGGCGTCAAATTTGCGGCCGCGGCGGCCATCACCCGCTTGCCAACCGCGGTGGAGCCGGTGAACAGCAAATGGTCGAATGGCAGCGCGGTGAACGCCTGCGCTGTATCGGCGCCGCCCGTAATGACCGACACTTCCTCCGGCGCGAAGTACTTCGTGCATAAGCGCTGGAACAGTGCCGAAAATGCCGGTGTGTACTCCGACATCTTGACCAACACGCGGTTGCCAGCCGCCAGCGCGCCGACCATCGGGGTCACCGCCAGATACAGCGGATAGTTCCACGGCACGATGATGCCGACCACCCCCAGCGGCCGCGGCTGGATTTCGGCGCGCGCCGGCAGGAACCACTTCGACACCCAGACGCGCTCCGGTTTCATCCAACGCCGGCCTGCGCGAAGCGCGCCATTGATTTCTGCAAAGGTCGGAAAAAGCTCGGCGATCTGCGTCTCGATCGGCGGCCGCCGCCCGAAGTCGGTATTGATGGCCTGCTCGATGGCCTCTTCGTTCTCGGTCAGCAGGCGGCGCAACCGCTGCAAGCGGTCGCGTCGCTCGGGCCATTGGGAATGCGGTTGCCGGGCGAAGGCCGCGCGTTGCAGTTCGAACAACGACTGCAGGTCAGTCGGGGCGTCGTTCGGTTTCATCGGCGCTCCATCGAGAACATCAAAGCCATGTTAGCGGCAGCCCGCCACCGTTTTTCCGAGCAATCGCACTAACTGTGCCGCCGCCATCCGGCCGCGTTGCCGGCCAATCGCTTGCGGCGGCGGGCCAGTTGCTGCACAGTGCGCGCGCCGATTACGGTCATCCGTCATGATCATCTTCCATCAACTGCTGGGAGTCCTTGTTCTGCTGGCACTCGCCTTTGCGGGGTCGGAGAATCGGCGCGCCGTGCGCTGGCGCACGGTCATCGCGGCGCTGATCCTGGCATCTTTGATCGCGGTTGCGGCACTTAAGCTGCCGCTGTTGACCGCCGCGCTGCAATCGCTCAATGGCGCTGTCACGACCCTTTCGGCGGCCACGCAAGCCGGCACGGCTTTTGTCTTCGGTTACCTCGGTGGCGGGCGGCCGCCCTTCGTCGAGATCGATCCGAACGCCGGATTCGTGCTCGCCTTTCGCGCGTTGCCGCTGGTGCTGGTGATCTCGGCCTTATCGGCGCTGCTATTTCACTGGCGTGTGTTGCCGTGGGTGGTGCTCTCCTTCGCCTGGCTGCTGCGGCGGACGCTCGGCATCGGCGGCGCCGTCGGCGTTTCAGCCGCGGCCAACGTGTTCGTAGGCATGGTCGAAGCGCCGCTGGTCGTTCGGCCATACCTGGCACAGCTGTCACGCAGCGAACTATTCATGGTGATGACCGGTGGCATGGCAACCATTGCCGGCACGGTGCTGGTGCTGTACGCCATCATTCTGGGGCCGGTCGTTCCCGATGCGCTCTCGCATCTGCTGGTCGCCTCGCTGGTCGCCACCCCGCTGGCAATTGCGGTGGCATCGCTGCTGGTGCCTGGGGCGACGACGGACGACGACAAGATCACTCTGCCGCGCGAAGACGTCAACAGCATCGCCGCCCTGACCCGCGGCACGCTCGACGGCCTGCAGCTGCTACTGGCGATTGTCGCCATGCTGTTGGTATTCGTCGCGCTGGTGTCGCTGCTGAACATGATGCTGGCATTGGCGCCGGCAGTGGCCGGCAGTGCGCTGACCCTGGAGCGAGTGTTCGGCTGGCTGTTCGCGCCGCTCGCCTGGCTGATCGGCGTGCCGTGGTCGGAGAGCGCGGTCGCCGGTGCGTTGCTGGGCAAGAAGGTTGCGCTGAACGAGTTTCTCGCCTACCTCGATCTGGCGGCGTTACCGGCAGAGCAGTTATCGCCGCGCAGCCGGCTGCTGCTGATCTACGCGATGTGCGGCTTCGCCAATTTCGGCAGCCTCGGCATCATGCTGGGCGGATTGACGACCCTGTTGCCGCACGAGCGGCGCACTGAACTGTCACAGCTTGGTCTGAAATCGGTCGGCGCCGGACTGCTGTCAACCTGCCTGAGCGCAGCAATCGTCGGTCTGTTCTTGTGAACGAATTGCGCGGGCCGCGGCTCATGTTGCGCGGATGGCGCGACGATGATCTCGACGCTTTTGCCGCGCTGAATGCCGATCCGCGCGTGATGGCGTTCCTGCCGGCACGGTTGTCGCGCAACCAATCGGTAGAGATGATGGCCCGCATGCAGGCGCACATCGACGCTAATGGCTGGGGACTGTGGGCAATCGATTTTGGCGGCCGCTGCATCGGCTTCACCGGGCTGAGTCGTCCGCGCTTCGAGGCCCATTTCACACCATGCATAGAAATCGGCTGGCGCCTCGCACAGGATACGTGGGGCCATGGCTACGCTACGGAGGCGGCGCGACTTGCCCTCCACTACGGCTTTGACGTCCTGCAGCTGTCCGAAATCGTGTCGTTTACCACGGTCGCCAACCGGCCTTCCCAACGTGTGATGGAACGCATTGGCATGCGCCGTGATGCCGCTGACGACTTCGATCATCCCGCGCTGCCGGGCCATCGGCTACAGCCGCATCTGCTGTATCGGCTGTCCCGCGCTGATTTTGTGCTGCGCGCGCGGCCGCTTTGAAGCGCTCGCGCTGGCCCGTCGCTGTGGCGGCCAGCACGACCTCATCGCTGCTGCTGCGCCAGCGGCTGCCAATTGCGCTCGATCGCGGCGCGTTCGGCCGCAGCATCGAGCGGGCTGCCGTCGATCAGCGCATCGATTTGCCGCAATAGCGGCTCGGGCAGAGGCGTGCCTGCCATCCGAAGTTCTGCCGGCTCTGGCGCTGCAGTCGGACCCGTCAGCAGTTCGATCCGCCAGCCCTCCGCATCGCGACAGGCGAGTCCGGCCAGCCCTGCGACGGGTTCGGCGCCGAAGCTGCGGCAGTAGCGCCCATCGCGTGCGACAAAGCTCATTGAGATCGCCACCGATCCCGGTGCCGCCGGCCCAGAACGAGTGCCGTCGAGTGCACTTGCCAGCGCGCCGCGCGCACGCAGGCGACCTTGCTCCGCCTGCACCCATGCGCCTTCGTCAGTGCGCCACCCGAGGCCAAGCCAGACGCCGAGCAGCAGGCAAGCGGCCATCGCACCCCAGGTGCGCCAATGCCCCATCGTTGCGCGCCAGTTCTGCCGATTCCGCGCTGCGCTGAGCTCGGCTACAGGCGCGGTCGGCCTGACCAGCAATGAAGCCAGGCGTTCCGGCACGGGTTCATCGGCAACCGGCGCATAGGCCCCGGCGACGCGCCGCCGCAAGAGGCGTTGAGCCGCGATGCGCTCGGACAGCGAAGCATCGGTCGCGCAGGCTGCGGCGATCGCGGCCCGGGTCGCGGCGTCGAGTTCGCCGTCCACGTAAGCCATCAAAGTTGCGTCGTCGTAGTTCATGCCGGGCTCCCCGCAGTTCCGCCGAGGAGTTGCTGCAGCACCGTACGCGCGCGCGCGAGGCGGCTGGTCAACGTGCCGATGGGGATTTCGAGAACCTCCGCCGCTTCCTTGTATGGCAGCCCTTCGACCAGCACCAGTGCAACCACCACGCGCTGCTCGTCGGACAACTGCGCCACCGCCTGGCGCACCGCCAACGCGTCGGCGGCATCACCGGGCGCGGCCACCCCCTGTGCCTCGCCTGCGAGTTCCTCGGGGGCCACCGCTATTTCGCGCCGCTGTCGTGAGCGCAACTCGTCGATCCAGGCGTTTTGCATGATTCTGAACATCCAGCTGTGCAGCTGCGTCCCGGCCTGCCACTGCGCCGCATTGCGCAGTGCGCGTTCCACCGCCAACTGCACCAAATCGTCGGCGTCGTCCCTATTGCGCGTCAAGGCGCGCGCAAAACGGCGCAGGCGAGGCAGCACAGGCGCCAGTTCGGAACGTATCGACTCGACACTCATCGTCTTCAATAGGAAAACGTCCGGACGTCGGATTTTCTTCCCGCGCCTCGTCGTTGATACTGTGTCGTCATTTTCGTTGGCTCTTGCCGCGGCACCGCGCGCAAGCGTATTCGATGTTTCGACTGCTCTTCGGCCTGCTTCTGATCGGCCTCACCGCCACTGACGCGGCTGCACAACTGCGTTTGCCGTCGTTCCCGGACGTGCGCGCGCCCGGCATCGGCCTGCCACGCGCGCAGGAGCGACTCACCCCGATCGCCGACCCGTTGGCGCCTGCCGACCTGCTCGGTCAACGCGCGGCGATCGTCGACGATCTGCTGCGCCGTTACGCGAGACAAGTGATACTCGATCCGATTGGTAATCCGACCGCCAGGACCGAGATCATTGCGATCACCCCCTCGTCCACGCTGCTGGCCGCCGCGCAGCAACTCGGTCTGAGCGTCGCTCGCGACACATTGCACGAGGCCCTGAACCTGCGCGTGGTCGTATTCAGACTGCCGACAACCACCGAGCCGCAGCAGGCGATCGCAGCGCTGCGCCGCGCCGATCCGGCCGCCGAACTCGATTACAACCATTTATACGTGCGCAGCGGTGCTGCCGGCGGACCCGTGCCATCACCCTTGCAGAAGGCGGCGACGACAGCCGACACGTTTCGCATCGGGCTCATCGACGGCGGTGTTGAGGCGGGTCACCCGGCGCTGCACTCGATTAGCTTGCACCAAGAAGGCTGTCAGGCGGCGCCGGTGCCGACCGCGCACGGCACGGCAGTTGCCGCCCTGCTGGCAGCCGCTGCGTCGGCGAGCCCGGCCGCGCTGCATCTGTACGCAGCCGATATCTTCTGCGGCGGGCTGCCGGCCGGCACAGTTAGCGCGCTCGCCGATGCGATGGCCTGGCTGGTTCGAGAGCGGATCCCGGTCATCAACATCAGCCTTGTCGGCCCGCCGAACCTCTTGCTCGGGCGCGTCGTGCGCGCAGCCGCAGCGAAAGGTCATCTGATCGTCGCGGCAGTCGGCAACGACGGACCGCACGCTGCGCCGCTGTATCCCGCCGCCTATGAAGAAGTCGTCGGGGTGACCGGCATTGACGCACGCGGTCAGATCCTGCCTGAGGCTTTGCAGGGACCACAGGTGAAGTTCGCCGCATTGGGCCTGCACCCCCGCGTTGCCGTTTTGTCAGGGCGATACAGCGCGGCGCGCGGCACTTCTTTTGCCGCGCCGCTGGTTGCGGTCGCCTTCGCCAGGATGTACGGAGAGCCCCGAGCCAACGTCACCGGGGCACTGATCGAAGAACTGGCGCGACACACGCGCGATCTCGGCACGCCTGGCCGCGACCCTGTCTTCGGCTTTGGCCTGGTGGATCCGTCTGTCGCGGCCGTCGCCGGCGGCGTACCAGACGAGCGTATGCACTAAAGCGCGAATCCGTTGGTCGGCCGACGAACGGCGGCGGCCGATCGGAAAGAAGTTCGCGGGCTGCTTCGTTGTACCTGATGAGAGCCACGGATCGGCCGCGGCTCACGAATCAGGAGAACGTGATGAAACTCAATGCGGTGGTGCTTGCCATGACCCTCTCAGCGCTGGCTCCGGCTCATGCCGGCATGCTCGGCTTCGCAGGCGGCGGAACCGGCGGCGCGCAATTCGGCCCGGGTCGAACCCTGTCTGGCAATAGTGAACTGGGCGCACAGACCGAAACGCGAATCAGCCGGCCGAATCTGCGCCCTGCGCGCGACGCCGCCGCAGACCGCCTTGAGCGAGGCCACGACCGTAGCGCCGCCGCATTCGAAAGCAGCCGCAGCAGGGCCGGTGGAACCTCGGCAGCAGGACGAGCCGAGTTGAGACGTGCCACCGGCAGTGCAGGCGCCGGCGCAGCGGGCCTGCTGTCGCACACCGGCCCGCACCGCGATCCCGGTGCAACGACACAAGCGCCGACGGCGGCCGAACGGGGAGCGGCTGCGGCCGACGCTGGCATGCTGCTGCAATCCCCGCTTCGCAGGACCTCGACGGAGGCCGCTGGCCAAGGCGGCGCGTCGATCGACCTCGACTCGCGCGTGGTCGAGACAGGGGCTAGCGCCCATGCCGGCGCGCAGAGCGGGACCGTTGAAGGCAACTGACGGGTTCTCGCTTTCTGGTCCGACAATGAACGCAGCGCGGGGCGCAGCGCGCCCCGCGTCCGTCGCCGGAAGGATGCTTCAGATCTCTTCGTACAGTGGCAGCGTCAGGAACTCGGCAAAATTCTCCTGCGTGCTCATCTGTTCGAAGATCTGCGCCGCGCGGTCGTAGGTGCGGGTGTCACCGCCGACATCGGCCTTGATCTTGGCGAGCTCCTTGGGGATCAGCGCGCGGACCATCGCCGCGTCGATCCGCCGGCCGTCTTCCAGCTTGCCCTTGGGCGAACGAATCCACTGCCAGACCTGCGAGCGGCTGATCTCGGCGGTGGCGGCATCTTCCATCAGGTTGTGGATCGGCACGCAGCCGTTGCCGGCGAGCCAAGAACCCAGGTAGTGGATGCCGACGTTGATGTTCATCCGCAGCCCGGCTTCGGTGATCGGTGCCTCGGGCTGGAAGTGCAGCAGATCGGCAGCGCTGACCTTGACGTCGTCGCGCTGCTTGCCGATCTGATTGGGCTTTTCGCCGAGCACTTTCACGAATTCGGCCATCGATAGATCGACAAGTCCCGGGTGCGCCACCCAGCCGCCGTCGTAGCCGTCGGTGGCGTCGCGCGCCTTGTCGGTGCGCACGCCGGCCAGCGCCTTCTCGTTGGCCTGCGGATCATTCTTGATCGGGATCAGCGCGCTCATGCCGCCGATGGCTGGCGCGTTACGCTTGTGGCAGGTTTTCAGCAGCAGCAGCGCATAGGCACGCATGAACGGTGCCGTCATCGTCACCTTGGCGCGATCGGCGAGGCAGAAATTGCGGTCGACCTTGAACTTCTTGATACACGAGAAGATGTAGTCCCAGCGACCGGCATTGAGCCCCGCCGAGTGCTCGCGCAGTTCATACAAGATCTCGTCCATCTCGAAGGCAGCGAGGATGGTCTCGATCAACACCGTGGCCTTGATCGAGCCCTGCGGGATACCGAGTTCCTTCTGCGTCATCACGAAGACGTCGTTCCACAAGCGTGCCTCCAGGTGCGACTCCATCTTCGGCAGATAGAAGTAAGGCCCTGAGCCGCGCGCCAGCAGTTCCTTGGCGTTGTGGAACATGAACAGCGCGAAGTCGAACATCCCGCCGGAGACGCGGCTGCCGTCGACAAACACGTGCTTTTCCTCCAGGTGCCAGCCGCGTGGCCGCACCACCAGCGTGGCGATCTTGTCGTTGAGCTTGTAGGACTTGCCCCCCTGCTCCAGCGTGATCTTGCGCCGTACCGCATCAATCAGGTTGATCTGGCCGGTGATCTGGTTGTCCCAGTTCGGCGTGTTGCTGTCCTCGAAGTCGGTCATGTAGGCATCGGCACCCGAGTTCAGCGCGTTGATGATCATCTTGCGCTCGACCGGGCCGGTGATCTCGACGCGCCGACACTGCAGGTCTTTTGGAATCGCCGCGATCTTCCAATCGCCTTGGCGAACGTTCTTCGTCTCAGCGAGGAAGTCCGGCTTCTCGCCAGCGTCGAGCCGCTTTGTACGCTCGACGCGACGGGCCAGCAGTTCCTGCCGGCGGCCGTTGAACTCCCGGTGCAGCTTGGCAACCAGCGCCAGCGCTTCCGGTGTGAGAATCGATTCGAACCCGGGCTTCAGCGGCGCCTGGATCTCGATGCCTTTGGGCAAGTTCATTGCGTACTCCTAGTGCTTTCGTTGGCTCAGAAGAAAACTGACAGCATCGTCGAGGCTGGCGCCGACCCCGTCGGGCCTAACGCCGAGCCGATCGAGCGGCGCGTCGTTGCGGTTGACCCAGAAGGTGACGTATCCGTACCACTTAGCGCCAATGGCGTCCCAGCCGTTGCTGGATACCAGCATTAACTCGTGCGCCGGGTGCTTCAACGTCAGCGGGCCGAGCTCATAAACGGACGGTGCAGTCTTGTATGCGTGTACCTGGTCGGCCGACAGCAGCACATCGAAATAGTCGGCCAGCTGGGCGCCGTGCAAAGCGTCCTCGATCAACCCCGGATCGCCGTTGCTCAGCACGCCGATTGTCATTTCAGTCTTCTGCAGACGCTGCAGGGCCGGCACCGCGTCGGCAAATGGCGAAAGCTGCGTGTACTCGTGCATCAGCATGCCACGCGCGGCAGCATCGAGCGGCAAATGCAGCGCCTCGCAGGCAAACTGCAGCGCGTCCTCCGTCACCTGAGTGAACGGCACGTAGCGCGACGACATCGTTCGCAGACGCGTGTACTCGATCTGCTTCTCGCGCCACAGCTGCGACAAGCGTTGCCCGCCGCCGGGAAACAGCTGGTCGGCCCGCACGCCTACCGAATGGACGTCGAGCAAGGTGCCAAAAACGTCGAACAGAACTGCGCGGATCGACATGCCGCCTCCCCTCGGTTTTCTAGATATGTGCTCTGCTGGCCTGAGTATATTGGGATGGCGACGAGGGCTTCTTTCGACGCGCGGCCACCCCTGAGCGAGATTGCCCCACTCAGGAAAAAAAAGAGCCGCACTTGGCGGCTCGATGGGTAAATCGCTTTTTCAACCTTCTTATTGCAGCGTCGTCTCCTACTGCCTCACCCTTTGAACTTCGTCGCGCGTGTCCTGCGGAAATCGCGATCGGCGCGCGAGCATACGTAGCTCAGCGGACAGGCTCAAGCTGCACTGCAACGTAACCTGATGGGGCCGTATCAGGCCGCTTTCTTCTTCTGCTCCTCGAAGAACTGCTCGTCCTCGGTCGAGCCCTTCAGCGCTGCAGTCGACGATTCCGATTCGATCGTCGTCGTCACCGCGTCGAAGTACCCGGTCCCGACTTCACGCTGGTGCTTGACCGCCGTAAAGCCCTTCTCGGCCGCCGCG
>JBFINI010000051.1:0-12672 GCA_041611275.1 Burkholderiaceae bacterium | reverse complement strand
GATCACCTTGGAGCGCCTGACGAGGAGCGCCTGGCCGCGCTGCAGGCCAGTGCCAGCCAGCTGGAAAAGGACCTGGCGGCGGCCATGAATCGGCAGGAGGCTGCCCGCGAGCAGCTCGCTCAGGCGCAGGGCCAACGGCAAGGCCTGCTCGATGCGCGAACCGCCGAAACGGAAGCCTTGGCCAGATCGGAGGCGCGGTTGCACGCGCTGCGTGAATTGCAGGCAAACGTAGAAGCCGACGAACGGCTCGACCCCTGGCTGCGCGCGCAAGGGCTCGAATCATTGCCACGTCTGTTCCGCCGCCTGCAGGTCGAGGCCGGCTGGGAAGTCGCGTTCGAAGTCGTTCTGCGTGACCGTATTGAAGGCCTGGAAGTCGGTCGGCTCGATTCGCTGGCTGCGCTGGCCACCAATGCGCCGCCTGCTCGCGTGGCCTTTTACACCACCAGTGGCGCGGTGCCGCGTGAAGCCGCGCCGCTGGCCGGCTTCAGTCGGCTTGCCGATCGTGTTCGCGGACACGACGCCGCGTTGACGGCAGTACTGGGCGATTGGCTGAGCGGCGTGTTTGTCGCGGACGATCTCGCGCAAGCGCTGGCGGCGCGCGAACAACTGCCGCCCGGCGGCCAGTTCGTGCTGCGCTCCGGTCATCTGGTGTCGCGCTTCGGCCTGCGCTTCTATGCCGCCGATGATCGCAAAGCCGGCTTGCTTGCCCGCCGGCAGGAAATCGAGAACCTTGAAAAGGCACAACGCGCGCAGAAACTGATGGTCGAACAGGCGGTCGGCGCCTTGGCCCGTTGCGACGCACAGTTGCGCCAGGCGACCGACAGCGAGCAGAACGAGCGACAAGGCGTCGAGCAACTGCGCAGCCAGGCGCACGCGAGGCAACTCGAAGTGGTTCGATTGGCAGAACTGGTCGAACGCGTTCGTCATCGCGGCAGCCAGATCGGGGCGGAGTTGGCCGAGGTCGATGGCCAGGAGCAGGAGCTGCGCTCGCACCGCGAGGAGGCGGAGCGGCGCTTCGCCGAACTGGACCAGGCGTTGGCCGAAAAGCAGCAGGCGCAGGAGGCGGCACGGGTGGCTTACGAGGAAGCCGATCGCCGAAGCCGCGAAGCGCGTGAGCAGCGTAGTCAGCTGGCGGCAGATCTGCAGCGCAGTGAATTCGAGGTCAACGCGGCCGGCGAACGGCGTGCCGACGTGCTGCATGCGATCGAGACGGCCGCTGCTGATGCGGCACAGCTGGCGCTTGATCAGCAGGCGGCGCAGGCGCAGCTGGCGAGTCTCGATGACACGGCTGCTCGCACGGGCCTCGACGGCTGGCTCGGGCAGCGCGCGCAGGCGGAAGAACGGCTGCGCGAGGCGCGCAGCCGGCTCGATGAACTGGCGCAGCAGATGCGCAACGTCGATGAAGAACGTCTGCTGCTTGAGCGCGATGTGCAGCCGCGTCGCGAGAAGATCACCGAATTGCAGCTGAAGGAACAGGCGGCGCGGCTTGCCGTGGAGCAGTTCGCGCAGCTGCTTTCCGACGTGCACGCCGATGAGGCGGCGCTGCTGCAGCGATTGCAGGTCGCTCCGGTGCGGGCCAGTGCCTTGCAGGCCGAGATTGCCCGCCTGGCCCAGGAAATCGAGTCGCTCGGCGCGGTCAATCTGGCCGCACTGCAGGAGCTCGAGTCGGGCCGCGAACGCAAGGGCTTCCTCGATGCGCAGTCCGCCGACCTGAAAGCCGCGATCGATACGCTGGAGGACGCTATCCGCCGCATCGATCGTGAGACGCGCGAGCTGCTGCAGAACACCTTCGACCAGGTCAACGTGCAGTTCGGGCAGTTGTTCCCGAAGCTCTTCGGCGGCGGCGAGGCAAAGCTGCTGATGACCGGGGAGGAGATCCTCGATGCCGGCGTGCAGGTGATGGCGCAGCCGCCGGGCAAGCGCAACAGCACGATCCATCTGCTGTCCGGCGGCGAAAAGGCGATGACCGCGACCGCACTGGTGTTCGCCCTGTTCAAGCTCAATCCGGCGCCTTTTTGCCTGCTCGACGAGGTTGACGCGCCGCTCGATGATCCCAACACCGAGCGCTTCTGCGCCCTGGTGCGCTCGATGACCAGCCATGAATCGACGCCGGGCACGCAGTTCCTGTTCATCACCCACAACAAGCTGGCGATGGAGATGGCCGAGCAACTGATCGGCGTGACGATGCAGGAGCAGGGCGTTTCGCGCATCGTCGCCGTCGATATCGACAGCGCGATGCGGCTGACGGCCGAGGCTGCATGAACAATGTGGCCGGCGATCCCGTCTCGCGATGACTGATCTTCATCTGGCCCTGCTGGCTGCGGCGGTGGTGGTTCTGCTGCTGCTGTTTGCGTGGAGCAAGTGGCAGGAACACCGTCAGGTCAAGCGTCTGACCGAACGGCTGGGGCAGGGGACGCACGACCCGCTGCTGGAACCGGTGCCGCGGTCAGCCGGCGAGCGAATCGAGCCACGCCTCGGCGAACTTGCTCCCGCGAGTCCGGCCGGCGCGACCGCGACCGTCCCCGGTGAGGCGCATCCGCGGCCCCAGTTGCCGGACTGGACTGAGGATCCGCTGCTCGACTGCGTGCTCGAGCTTCGCTGCGCGCACGCCGCCGACGGCGTGGCGGTGATCGATGCCACTGCGCCGCTGCTTCGACTGGACTGCGGCCTGCCGGTGTCCGTTGTGGCCTGGGACGCACGTACGGAGCAATGGGTGGTGCCGGATCGCTTCGGCTTCTACAGCGAGCTGCTGGCAGCAATCCAGATCGCCACCCGCCGCCAGGCGATGGGAGACATCGAGGCGTCAAAATTCATCGCCGCCGTGCAACAGGTCGCGGTTGCGCTCGACGCCGATTTCGATCCACCTGAACTGCCGCGGCTGCGCCAGCGCGCGGCGCAACTGCAGCAAACGATCGGTCGATTCGACGTGCAGATCGGTCTGACCCTCGAACCGGGCGAGAGCGCCTTCAATCCGGTGCAGGTGCACAAGGCGGCGCAGGCGGCGCGGCTGGACGCTGACGGGGCGCAGCGTTGGCGCCGGCTCGGCGAGGATGGCGCGCCGCAGTTTGTTCTGCGCCTGACGGCACAGAACAAGTTGCAGCTTGAACTCGATGTGCCGTTGGCCACGCCGGCTGCGCGGCCGCTGCGGGCGATGTTCGCCGCGGCGAGTGAACTGGCTGCCCTGCTCAACGCGCGTGTGGTCGATGATCACGGCCGCCCGATTGCGCCCGGATCGATCGAGACGATCGAACGGCCGCTGCAATCGCTGTACGAGGAGATGCGCGCGGCGGACATCGAAGCGGGCTCGCTACGCGCGCGCCGGCTGTTTTCCTGACCCCGGGCGTTCGATGAGCACGACGCCGGCGGAGCGCGTCAAAGTGCTGCGCAAGGAGATCGAAAGGCACGACCACGACTACTATGTGCTCGATGCGCCGACCGTCTCGGACACCGAATATGACCAACTGTTCAGCGAGCTGCAGCAACTCGAGGCCGAGCATCCGGAACTGCTGATCCCCGATTCGCCGACGCAGCGCGTCGGCGGTGCGCCACGGTCCGATCTGCCTGAAGTCCGCCATGCGGTGCCGATGTTGTCACTGGCGAATGCGCTCGAAGAGAGCGAGGCCGCTGCCTTCGATGTGCGCGTGCGCGAAGCGCTGGGGCGCGCCGGCGCCGACCCGGCCCAGGTCGACTACGCGTGCGAGCCGAAATTCGACGGGCTGGCCGTCAGCTTGCGTTATGAGCAGGGACGACTGGTGCTCGCCGCTACGCGCGGTGACGGAGCGGTCGGCGAGGACGTAACGCCGAACGTGCGAACGATCCACGCGGTGCCGTTGCGACTGCAGGGCGAGGCACCGCCGGTGCTGGAGGTGCGCGGCGAGGTGCTGATGTACCGCCGCGACCTGCTGCGACTGAATGAACGGGCGCGGGCTGCCGGCGAGAAGGAGTTCGCCAATCCGCGCAATGCCGCCGCCGGCAGCCTGCGGCAGCTTGATCCGAAGGTCACCGCGCGCCGGCGGCTGCATTTCCTTGCCTATGGCGTAGGCGAGACTGCCGGGGCGCCTGAACCGCCGACGCACTCGGCCACGCTCGATTGGCTCGAGCAACTCGGCCTGCCAGTATCCGACCTGCGTCGCGTGGTGCGGGGCATCGACGAAATGCTCGACTACTTCCGGGCGATCGCTGAGACGCGTGAGCGGCTTCCGTACGACATCGACGGCGTCGTCTACAAGGTCAACGAGCGCCGGCTGCAGCAGATGCTGGGTTTCGTTTCGCGCGCACCGCGCTTTGCGATCGCGCATAAGTTTCCGGCGCAGGAGGCAACGACGCGGCTGCTGAATATCGACGTGCAGGTCGGGCGCACCGGCGCGTTGACGCCGGTGGCGAGGCTGCAGCCGCTTCAGCTCGGCGGTGTGACGGTGACCAACGCGACGCTGCATAACGAAGACGAGATTCGCCGCAAGGACATCCGCATCGGCGATACGGTCATCGTGCGTCGCGCCGGCGACGTGATTCCCGAGGTCGTTGCGGTCGTGACCGAGAAGCGACCTGCCGACACACGCGAGTTCAGCATGCCGCGCCGCTGCCCGATATGCGGCTCGGCAGTCGAACGGCCGGCCGACGAGACGGTGGCCCGGTGCACCGGCGGGCTGGTGTGCGCGGCGCAGCGCAAGCAGGCACTGCTGCATTTCGCCAGCCGGCGTGCGCTCGACATCGAAGGTCTTGGCCAGAAACTGGTCGAGCAGCTAGTCGACGGTGACCTGGTGCATTCGCCCGCCGATCTGTTCCGGCTCGAGGCGTCGACGCTGGTCGGTCTCGAAAGGATGGGCGGCAAATCGGCTGCGAATGTGGTCAACGCGATTGACAAGGCGCGCTCGACGACGCTGGCGCGATTCATCTATGCACTTGGCATCCGCCATGTCGGCGAAAGCACGGCACGCGATCTGGCATCGTATTTCGGGGCGCTCGAACCGTTGCTGGACGCTGATGAGCATGCGCTGCTCGAGGTGGCTGATGTCGGACCGGTGGTGGCGGCCTCGATTGCCCACTTCCTCGCCGAGCCGCACAATCGTAAGGTGATCGACGAGCTCGTCGCGGCCGGTGTGCACTGGCCGAAGCAGTTGTCCGCCAAGTCACGCCGCGGACCGCTCGCCGGTGCGGTCGTCGTGCTGACCGGCACGCTACCGACGCTGACGCGCGAACAGGCCAGTGAGCAGATCATTGCCGCTGGAGGTAAGGTGACCGGGTCGGTGTCGAAAAAGACCGATCTGGTCGTCGCTGGCGACGACGCCGGCAGCAAGCTCGAAAAGGCCCAGTCGCTCGGCATCCGGGTGATCGACGAAGATGAGTTGAAGCGACTCCTGAAGGAACATTGATGTACGCGATCATCGGCGGCAGCGGCCTGGCCAAGCTGTCTGCATTGCAGAATACGCGCCGGCAGGTGATGCGCTCGCCCTACGGCGAGCCCTCTGGCGCGTTGACCTTCGGCCAATTGGCGGGACGGGAGGTCGTGTTCCTGGCCCGGCACGGCTATGGCCATACGATCGTGCCGCACGAAATCAATTACCGCGCCAACATTTCGGTACTGAAGGAACTGGGCGTGCAGGGCATCTTCGCGGTGGCCACGGTCGGCGGTGTTCGCGATGATCTTGGCCCGGGCACACTGGTCTTGCCCGATCAGCTCATCGACTACACGCACAGTCGCAAGAGCACATTCTTCGAAGGCGCCGAAGCGCGCGTCACCCACATCGACTTCACATTGCCTTATGCGGCACGGCTGCGCACGATGCTGCTGCAGGCCGCGGCCGCCATCGGCGAGCCGGTCGTCGATGGTGCCACCTACGCTTGCACGCAGGGGCCGCGGCTGGAAACCGCCGCTGAAATCGAACGCATCGCGCGCGATGGCGGCGATTTGGTCGGCATGACCGGCATGCCGGAGGCAGCGCTGGCGCGCGAGGCGGAGCTCGACTATGCGGCGCTCGGCGTGGTCGTCAACCACGCCGCCGGCCGCGGCGCGAGCAAGCAGCAGATCAAGCTCGAGGATCTCGACAAGGTGATGCGTGCGACCGTGACACGCGCGGTGCGCATTCTCGAGCAGTGCCTGCGCGGGGCGGCATGATCCGGCCGATCCTGCGCATGGGCGATCCGCGCCTATTGCAGCCGGCGCAGCCGGTGGCGAGCTTCGGCAGCGCCGAGCTGCGGCAGCTGATCGCCGACATGTTCGACACGATGCGCGCCGCCGAGGGCGCCGGGCTGGCCGCGCCGCAGATCGGCGTAGCGCTGCGAGTCGTGATCTTCGGCTCAGATGACGATCTGCCCAATCCACGCTATCCGAGCGAACCGCCGGTACCGCGGACGATCCTCGTCAATCCGGTGCTGCAGCCGCTCGGTGACGAAACGGACGATGGCTGGGAGGGCTGCCTGTCGGTGCCCGGCTTGCGAGGTGTCGTGCCGCGTTACCGCCATTTGCGATACAGCGGCTTCGACCCCGACGGTCGACCGCTTGCGCGCACCGTCGAGGGCTTTCATGCGCGCGTTGTGCAGCATGAGTGTGATCACCTCGATGGCATCCTGTACCCGATGCGGGTGCGCGATTTTTCGCGCTTTGGCTTCACCGAGGTGTTGTTTCCCGAATTTTCCAGCGCCGCCGCAGCCGATGACTGACTGCAAGCGCGCGGTTGGCTACGGACTGATCGCATCGAGCAGATCGCGCTCGATCTGCGCCTGACCGCGTTCGTTCTCCAGGATCGCGCCGTCGATCAGGAACACGTCTTCGACACGCTCGCCAAGGGTGTTGATCTTGGCCGTGTGCACATTGACGTCATGCGTGGCCAGTACCCGCGTGATCGCATACAGCAGGCCGATGCGGTCGGTGGTGGTAATCGACAGCAGGTACTGGCGGCCGCGTTCGTCGGGGGCCAGCGTCACATTCGGTGTCACGGGGAAATGACGCGACTGGCGTGACAGCCGACCCTTGACCGGCGGTGGCAGCGGTGTGATCGCTTCGATCCAGTCGGCAAGCTGCTTGTTGATCTGTGCCAGCAGCTGCCGGTAGTCCGTTCGCCCATGATCGGTCACCAGGAAGGAGTCGAGCGCGTAGCCGTGCCGCGTGGTGTGGATCTTGGCATCGAGAATCGACAGGTTGCGGTTGTCGAAATAGCCGCAAACGCGTGCGAAGAGATCCTTCTGATCGCGCACGTAGATCAGCACTTCAACTGCGTCGCCGGTCGGCGCCAGGCGCGAGCGGACGATCGCCCGCTCGGTGTTGACGTGCACCAGCAGCGCGCGCGTATGCCAGGCGATTTCGCGTGCGCTGTTGCGCATGAAATAGACGACGTCGAGCTGCTGCCAGAGCATTTCATGCGCCGTTTCCGAGATGCCGTACAGATCCAGGGTGCGCCGCGCCTCGCCGGTGCGTCGCTCGAGAACGGCGGTGGCCGGCAACGCTTCGCCGCCAAGGCGCCGGCGCGTCATGCGAAACAGATCTTCCAGCAGCTTGCCTTTCCAGCTGGTCCAAACGCGTGGGCTGGTGCCGCGGATATCGGCAACCGTCAGCAGGTAAAGGGCCGTCAGCCGTCGCTCAGTGCCGACGAGCTCGGCGAAGCGGCCAACGACCTCGGGGTCGGCGGTGTCCTGTTTCTGCGCCACCTGCGACATCGTCAGGTGGTGTTCGACCAGGAATTCGACCAGCGCCGCATCGTCGCCGCTGATGCCGTGCTGGCGACAGAACACCCGCGCGTCGCGACTGCCGAGTTCGCTGTGGTCGCCGCCGCGACCCTTGGCGATGTCGTGAAACAGCGCCGCGATGTACAGCAGCCAGTGCCGATCGAACTCGGAGATGAGCTGGCTGCAAAGCGGGTACTCGTGCGCGTACTCGGCCATCGTGAAGCGGCGCAGGTTGCGGATCACCTGCAGGATGTGCTGGTCGACCGTGTAGACGTGGAACAGATCGTGCTGCATCTGGCCGACGATGCGGCGGAACACCGGCAGATAACGACCGAGCACCGACCACTGATTCATCCGCCGCAGGCCGTGGACGATGCCGCGCGCCTGCTGGAAGATGCTGATGAAGGTTTCGCGATTGCGTGGATCGCGGCGGAAGCTGGCATTGAGCAGGAAGCGGGCGTGCCAGAGCGCGCGCAGCAGCCGCGCGGTCATCCCTTTGAGGTCGGGGTACTGCTGCAGCACCAGGAAGCCGCGCAACAGGGCGTTCGGATCGCGCAGGAACGCCTCGTCATCCACGATATCGAGCATCTCGCCGCGGGCGACGAAGGTGCTGTCGATCGGCTGCGGCTGCGGGTCGTCGCGCGGAAAGAGCCGCTCTTCGATGTTCTGCAGCACGATGGTGTTCAGCTGAATGATCGACTTGGCGGCCCAGTAATAGCGCTGCATCAGTACTTCACTGGGCAACCTAGCGGCGGTTGGACTGAGGCCCTCGGCCTCGGCGATCGAGGCTTGCACATCGAACAGCAGTCGGTCTTCGCGGCGTCCTGCAACGATGTGCAGGCGGGCGCGCAGTTGTTTCAGGGTGTGCTCATTGCGGCCGAGCATCCGGCCCTCTTCCGCCGTCAGCAGGCCACTTGCGACCAGCTCCTTCCATGTCGTGCCCAACCCGGCAGCGCCCGCCACCCAACGCAAGATATGCAAGTCGCGCAGCCCGCCTGGGCTTTCCTTGCAGTTCGGCTCGAGGCTGTACGCGGCCTCCTGGAACTTGACATGGCGCTGCTGTTGTTCGAGCAGTTTCTCTCTAAAAAAATGCTTTGAATCAATTGTTTGAGAGACATACTTTACAAATTGCTCAAACAACTGCGTCGGCCCGGCAATCAGCCTCGATTCGATCATCGAAGTCAGCACGGTGATGTCCCGTGACGCGTCCTCGAGGCACTGCGTCACCGTCCTGACGCTATGGCCGATCTGCAGCCCGAGGTCCCACAGCATTCCAACCAGAGACTCGATCGCCTCGAACTCGTCCGGCCGAGCGTCGTCGGGAATGACGATCAGTACATCCACGTCGGAGTGCGGAAACAGTTCGCCGCGGCCGTAGCCGCCCACTGCGATGACCGCCACCCGGCGCGTGATGCGCTGGCCGCGCGCCATCTTGCGCAGCGTGCGATCGACGGAGCGAGCGAGCCCGCGCAGAAGACGGTCGACTCGGCCGCCAGCGTTGAAGGCCGCGATCAGTTCGTCGCGTTCGCCTCGCAGATCACTGCGCAGGGCGAAGCCGACATCGTTCATGAACGTGAGAAATGCTCAGGCAGGGACCGTGCGCCGGCCGTCGGCCCGGTCGAGCTGCGCCGGCGGTGGCGGCATCTGCGCCGACACCGTGAGAACCTCGAAACCGGACTCGGTGACCAGAACCGTGTGCTCCCACTGCGCCGAAAGGCTGTGATCCTTGGTGACGATCGTCCAGCCGTCGGCCAGCTCGCGGATCTCGCGCCGGCCCGCGTTGATCATCGGCTCAACGGTGAAGATCATTCCGGGCTGCAGCCGCTCCAGCGTTCCCGGCTTGCCGTAATGCAGGACCTGCGGTTCCTCGTGGAAACGGCGGCCGATACCATGGCCGCAGAACTCGCGCACGACCGAGAAACCGTGCTTTTCAGCACGAGTCTGGATCGCGTGGCCGATGTCGCCCAGGAATCCGTCTGGGCGGACCTGGGCGATACCGGCCCACATGCACTCGAAAGTGACTTCGCACAAACGACGAGCGGCGACCGACGGTTCGCCGACGAAGTACATGCGGCTGGTGTCGCCGTGATAGCCGTCCTTGATCACCGTGATGTCGATATTCACGATGTCGCCATTCTTTAGCACGCGTTCACCAGGGATGCCATGGCACACCTGATGATTGACCGACGTGCAGATCGCCTTCGGAAACGGCCGGTAGCCGGGCGGCGCATAGTTCAGCGGCGCCGGAACGGTGCCTTGCACACCGACCATGTACTCGTGACACAGGCGGTCGAGCTCCCCGGTCGTCACCCCCGGCTTCACGTGCGGAGCAATGAAGTCGAGCACCTGCGCGGCCAGCTTGCCGACAACCCGCATGTGCTCGATGTCTTCCGGGGTCTTGATGATGATCGCCATGGACGGCCGCTCGAGGCAGCTTGGCTCAAAAACGTATAATAACGGGCTGCCTCAGATTGACCGAGGCAAATACGCGCGCACCGCCACCAAGGTGCCGAGCAGGACAGTGTCCAGGTTCGGCCTCGGCGGTTGTGTTGGACTCAACCTTGGTAGGGAAAACAAAATGTCCGTGACCATGCGTCAAATGCTGGAGGCGGGTGTGCACTTTGGCCACCAGACCCGCTTCTGGAATCCGAAGATGGCACCATTCATCTTCGGCCACCGCAACAAGATCCATATCGTCAACCTCGAGCGCACGCTGGAAAATTTCCAGGGCGCGGCGAAGTTCGTGCGCCAGCTGACCGCCAACCGAGGCACGTGCCTGTTCGTCGGCACCAAGCGGCAGGCCCGGGAAACGATTGTCGAGGAGGCGCAACGCGCCGGCCAGCCTTTTGTCGACCAGCGCTGGCTGGGCGGCATGTTGACCAACTTTAAGACAATCAAGACCTCGATCAAGCGGCTCAAGGAAATGGAGCAGACGATCGAAGAGGGCGGTCTGGAGCGCATGTCGAAGAAGGAAGGGCTGACATTCCAGCGCGAGGTCGACAAGCTGAACAAGGCCATCGGCGGGATCAAGGACATGAACGCGCTGCCCGATGCGCTGTTCGTGATCGATGTTGGCTACCACAAGATTGCGGTGGCCGAGGCCAACAAGCTCGGCATTCCGGTCGTCGGTGTGGTCGACACCAATCATTCGCCAGACGGCATCGCTTACGTGATCCCCGGCAACGACGACTCCAGTCGCGCAGTTCGCTTGTATGCGCGCGGCATCGCCGACGCGGCGCTCGAAGGCAAGGCGCAGGCGCTGCAGGGCGTCATCCAGGCCGGCACCGGCGAATTCGTCGAGATCGAGGAGGAAGAAGCCTCGGAAGGCTGAACTTCGACTTGCGTCGCCGTGTTGAGCAAGGGGCGCGCAGCCCTTTTTTTCTAGCAAGCCCAAGGATTTCAGGAGCAGGAAAGTGGCGGAAATCACCGCAAGCATGGTCAAGGAACTGCGCGAACGTACTGATGCGCCGATGATGGAATGCAAGAAGGCGCTCGCCGAGGCCGGCGGGGACATGGCCAAGGCCGAAGAGGTGCTTCGCGTTAAGCTGGGCAACAAGGCGAGCAAGGCTGCGAGCCGGGTTGCCGCCGAGGGCATTGTCGCCGTCTACGTCAGTGCCGACAGCAAGCTGGCGACGATGGTCGAAGTCAACTGCGAGACCGATTTCGTTGCGCGCAACGATGACTTCATCGCCTTCGCCCGCAACCTAGCGCAGCTGGTCGCAGAGAAGTCGCCGGCCGATGTCGCTGCGCTGTCGGCGCTGCCGATGGGCGAAGGTAGCGTCGAAACGGTGCGCACCGCGCTGGTCGGCCGCATCGGCGAGAACATGTCGATCCGGCGTTTCGCGCGGCTGCAGGCCAGGGGCCAGCTCGCCAACTATGTGCACGGCGGCGCGAAGATCGGCGTGCTGGTCGACCTCGCCGGCGGCAATGCCGAACTGGGCAAGGATCTTGCCATGCACATCGCGGCGAGCAAACCGAAGGCGCTCGATGCATCCGGTGTGCCCGCGGAAAGCATTGAGACCGAGCGGCGCGTCGCTGCGGAAAAGGCGGCCGAGGACGCGGCAAAATCAGGCAAGACGATCCCGTCGGAAATCCTCGCCAAGCGGGTCGAGGGCAGCGTGCAGAAGTTCCTCAAGGAAGTCACCTTGCTGGGTCAGCCGTTCGTCAAGGACGACAAGGTGACGATCGAGCAGTTGCTCAAAGCGAAGGGGGCCAAGGTCGCGCAGTTCGTGCTTTACGTGGTCGGCGAAGGCATCGAGAAGAAGAGCGCCGATTTTGCTGCCGAAGTGGCCGCCCAGGCGGCCGCGGCGCGCGGCTGACCCGGGCGCCGCCATGTCGGCCCCGGCGTATCGACGCGTCCTGCTGAAGCTGTCTGGCGAAGCCCTGATGGGCGAGGATGCGTTCGGCATCAACCGCGATACGCTGGAGCGCATGGTGGCCGACCTTGGTGAGGTTGTTCGCCTCGGCGTGGAAATGGCGGTCGTCATCGGCGGCGGCAACATCTTCCGCGGAGTGGCGCTGGGCGCGGCCGGGATGGATCGGGCGACTGCCGATTACATGGGCATGATGGCGACGGTCATGAACGCCATGGCCTTGCAGGATGCGATGCGTCGGGCCGGGATCGAGGCACGCGTGCAGTCGGCGCTGAACATCGAGCAGGTGGTCGAGCCGTATATCCGGCCCAAGGCGATGCGCTATCTGGACGAAGGCAAGGTCGTCATCTTCGCCGCCGGTACCGGCAATCCGTTTTTCACCACCGACACCGCGGCGGCGCTGCGAGGTTCCGAAATGGGCGTGGAGATCGTGCTGAAAGCGACCAGAGTCGATGGCATCTACAGCGCCGATCCTAAGAAGGACAAGGGGGCGACCCGATATGCGACCATCAGCTTCGATGAAGCGCTGGGCCGCCGGCTGCAAGTCATGGACGCGACCGCGTTCGCGCTGTGCCGCGACCAGAAACTGCCGATCAAGGTTTTCGACATCAACAAGCCGGGTGCCTTGCGGCGGGTG
>JBFINI010000050.1:0-12677 GCA_041611275.1 Burkholderiaceae bacterium | reverse complement strand
GCCACCGGACAGCGCGCACGGCAGGTTGGTGCACACGGTGATCTTGTGACGACCGACCGGCGCCGTGTTGTACATCGTGTAGAAGGTGGCGACCTCGTAGACGGCGATCGGCGCCATGTCGAGGTAAGCAGCCACCGCCTCGACGACGTCCTTGCTGATCCAGCCGTTTTCGTCCTGGGCGATCGCCAGCGCCGCCATCACTGCGGACTGCTTGTGCTCGGCCGGGAATTTGGCGATCTCGCGACTGATCTTCGCCCGCGCCGTGGCCGACAGCTCGAAACGAGGCTGTGGAACCGCACTCATCTATCAATTTCCCCGAACACGATGTCCTGCGTGCCGATGATGGCCACCGCGTCGGCGATCATGTGGCCGCGCGCCATCTCGTCCAGGCCCTGCAGGTGCGCAAAGCCCGGCGCGCGGATCTTCAACCGGTATGGCTTGTTGGCACCGTCGGAAATCAGATAGATGCCGAACTCGCCCTTCGGGTGCTCGACCGCCGCGTACGCCTCGCCCTCGGGCACGTGGAAGCCCTCGGTAAAGAGCTTGAAGTGGTGGATCAGCTCTTCCATGTTCGACTTCATTTCAACCCGGGACGGCGGCGCCACCTTGTGGTTGTCGGTCATTACCGGGCCGGGGTTGTTGCGCAGCCACTCGATGCACTGGCGGATGATGCGGTTGGACTGCCGCATCTCCTCCATCCGCACCAGATAGCGATCGTAGGAATCGCCGTTGCGGCCGACCGGCACATCGAACTCGAGCAGGTCATAGACCTCGTAGGGCTGCTTCTTGCGCAGGTCCCACTCGACGCCGGAGCCGCGCAACATCGGCCCGGTAAAGCCCATATTCAGCGCCCGTTCCGGCGAAACGACGCCGATGCCGACCAGCCGCTGCTTCCAGATCCTGTTGTCGGTCAGCAGCGTTTCGTACTCGTCGACGTATTTCGGAAAGCGAGTGGTGAAGTCCTCGATGAAGTCGAGCAGCGACCCCTGCCGGTTCGCGTTCAACCGCTTGAGATCGGATCCGCTGCGGAACTTCGACTCCCGGTACTGCGGCATGACTTCCGGCAGGTCGCGATAGACGCCGCCGGGACGGTAGTAGGCCGCGTGCAGGCGCGCGCCGGAGACCGCCTCATACACGTCCATCAGGTCTTCGCGCTCGCGGAAGGCGTACAGGAACACGGCCATCGCGCCGACGTCGAGCCCGTGCGCGCCTATCCACAGCAGGTGGTTGAGCAGCCGCGTGATCTCGTCGAACAGCACACGGATGTACTGCGCCCGCAGCGGCACCTCGACGCCGAGCAGCTTCTCGATCGCCATGACGTAGGCGTGCTCGTTGCACAGCATCGACACGTAGTCGAGCCGGTCCATGTACGGCACCGACTGGATGAAGGTGCGCGTCTCGGCGAGCTTCTCGGTGGCCCGGTGCAGCAGGCCGATATGCGGGTCGGCGCGCTGGATCACCTCGCCGTCGAGTTCGA
This sequence comes from Burkholderiaceae bacterium, assembly GCA_041611275.1. Lineage (GTDB taxonomy): Bacteria > Pseudomonadota > Gammaproteobacteria > Burkholderiales > Burkholderiaceae_F > JADJWR01. Next base: position 11,200 of record JBFINI010000050.1, on the reverse strand, counting down.
GCACCAGCCGCAGCACGCCGTGCGCCGCCGGATGTTGCGGCCCAAAGTTCAGTGTGTAGTTCTTGATCTCGGCCACGACCTAGCGTCCCTGTCCGTAGCCTTCTTCGCGAATGACCCGCGGCACGACTTCGCGCGGCTCGATGGACACCGGCTGGTAGACGACGCGCCGCTGCTCGGGGTCATAGCGCATCTCGACGTGACCCGAGATCGGGAAGTCCTTGCGGAACGGGTGACCCACGAATCCGTAGTCGGTCAGAATCCTTCGCAGATCGTCGTGCCCTTCGAAGACGATGCCGTACAGGTCAAAAGCCTCGCGCTCGAACCAGTTCGCGGCCGACCAGATCGGCGTCACCGAGGCGACCATCGGCAGGTCATCGTCAGGACAGAACGTACGCACGCGCAACCGCCAGTTGTGCTGCACCGACAGCAGGTGCACCACGACCGCAAAGCGGGCGCGCTGCCAGGTACCGTTGCCGTAATGCTGGTAATCGACGCCGGCGAGATCGATCAGTTGTTCGAAGCCAAGCCGATCGTCATCGCGCAGCGAACGGGCCACCTCGAGATACTCGCCGCCTGGCACGACAATGGTCACCTCGCCCCGGGCGATCGTCGTGCTGGCCACACGCGGACCGAGCGTGGCATCGAGGCGACTGGCCAGGGTTTCGAGTCGGTTCATTGGTGCTAGCGGGCGATCGTGTTGGTTCGCTTGATCTTGTTCTGCAGCTGAATGATTCCGTAGATCAGTGCTTCGGCCGTCGGCGGGCACCCCGGCACGTAGATATCGACCGGAACGATGCGATCGCAGCCGCGTACCACTGAATAACTGTAGTGGTAGTAGCCGCCGCCATTGGCGCACGAACCCATCGAGATCACCCAGCGCGGCTCCGCCATCTGGTCGTAGACCTTGCGCAGCGCCGGCGCCATCTTGTTGCACAGCGTGCCGGCCACGATCATCACGTCGGACTGGCGCGGGCTGGGCCGGAACATCACGCCGAAACGGTCGAGGTCATAACGGGCGGCGCCGGCGTGCATCATCTCCACTGCACAGCAGGCCAGCCCGAAGGTCATCGGCCACAACGAGCCCGTCTTGCTCCAGTTGATCAGCGCATCGACACTGGTCGTGACCACGCCTTCCTTGAGGATGCCTTCGACGCCCATGTCAGATCACCTCGTGCTCCGTCATTCGCCCTATTCCCAGTCGATCGCGCCTTTCTTCCACTCGTAGACGAAGCCGACGGTCAGGATGACGAGAAACACCATGGCCGCCCAGAAGCCGACGCTCCACTGACCGAGCCCGGTCATCGCGGCGGCGAACGGAAAGAGAAAAGCGATCTCGAGATCAAACAGGATGAACAGGATCGCCACCAGGTAATAGCGGACGTCGAATTTCATCCGCGCGTCCTCGAAAGCCTCGAAACCGCATTCGTAAGGGGACAGTTTTTCCGGATCGGGCCGGTGCGGCCCCAGCAGCGCGCCGATGGCGATCGGCGCAGCGCCGACGACGAGTCCCACCAGGATGAACAGCAAGACCGGAAGGTAGGTTTCGAGGTTCATTGAAGCGGACGAAAGCGGAGCTTCGGAGCAGTGTCTGTTGCGCCACCGGTTGCGGGCGGCTGAACCCGGTGGTGCCCACGGTGAGATTCGAACTCACACAGCTTTCGCCGCCACCCCCTCAAGATGGTGTGTCTACCAATTCCACCACGTGGGCAAAGCTGTGCGATCTTACTCGAAACCCGCATCGCACCGTCGCCGCAACCCGTGCGATGCGCAGCATTCCCCTTGGCGCAACCAGACCTTCGCGCCGCTTCGGTTGCATGCGCGCTCAGACCGCCCGCAGGCGACTGAAGTTCCTACTTGGGAATGTCGGCCGGCTTCGAGCCAGCGCCTGTCGAATCCTTCTGCGGCACGGTTGCCGGCTCCTTGGTTGTTTCTTTCGCCGCATCAGGAACGGTGTTCGGCGCTTTCGCCGGCGACGTATCCGGCACCGTGCTCATCAGACCTCCCGCTGGCTGCGGTGCGCGCACCGCAGTTCCGCTGTAGGCAAGGCCCAGGGTGGCCAGAAAAAACAGCGTCGCCATGCCGGCGGTCATGCGCGAAAGAAAGTTTGCCGAGCCCGTCGCCCCGAACAGGCTGCCGGAGGCACCGCCGCCGAATGCCGCGCCCATGTCGGCACCCTTGCCATGCTGAAGCAGCACCAGCACGACGATCGAAAGGGCGCAGAGGACCTGCGCAACGATCAACAGCGTAGTCAGATAAGCCATTTTGACCTCAACAATCACTTTGCAGCGGCGCAGATGGCTGCGAAATCCGCTGCCACCAACGCTGCGCCACCGATCAATCCACCATCGATATCGGGCTGCGAAAACAGTTCGCCGGCATTGCCCGGCTTGACGCTGCCGCCGTAGAGAATCCTCGTTGCAGCCGCAGCCTTTGCATCGGCGCCGGCCAGTTGCTGGCGAATCGCCGCGTGCACTTCCTGCGCCTGCGCCGGCGTTGCCGTGCGCCCGGTACCGATCGCCCACACCGGCTCATAGGCGATCGCCGCCTGCGCCAGCTGCGCCACTGTGCAGCTCGCCAACACGGCCGCCAACTGTGCCGCGACTACCGTGAGCGTCTGGCCGCCATCGCGTTCAGCCAGCGTCTCGCCGATGCAGACGATCGGCCGCAACCCGAGCCCGATCGCGCGCGCAGCTTTCTGCGCCACGCGCTCGCTGCTTTCGCCGAACAGGGCGCGCCGTTCCGAGTGACCGACGATGACCCATTGGCAACCGACATCAAGGAGCATTTCGCCGGCGATTTCGCCGGTGAAGGCACCTGGCGGTTGTTCGCAAAGATTCTGCGCGCCCACCTGCGCCGTCGAGCCAGCCAGCGCCGCACCGACCTGCGGCAGGTAGACGAAAGGGGCGCACACCACCACATCGCAGGGCACCTTGACACTGCGCCAGGCGTCCAGCCACTTGGCATTGGCTGCACTGGTGCCGTTCATCTTCCAGTTGGCGGCGACGAGTTTGCGGCGCATGGCCACCTCCATTGCAGATTGAGACTTCGTTCAGGCAGGCACGGCATCGACTTCAGGCGCCGTTGGCACCTGCTGCGCGCGTTTGTCGACGACCAGCACGATCTTGCCGATGTGTTCACTCGATTCCATCAGCGCATGGGCAGCCGCCGCTTCGGCCAGGGCGAAACTGCGATACAGCACCGATTTCACTCGCCCCGACTCCAGCAGCGGCCAGACGACCGAGCGCAGCCGGCGCGCGATCGCACCCTTGAACGCGACCGGGCGTGGCCGCAACGTCGAGCCGGTGATCAGCAATCGCCGGCGCAGCACTGCGTTCAGATCGATCGTTGCCTTGGCGCCGCCCAGCAACGCGATGATGACCAACCGGCCGTCATCGGCCAGGCATTGCATTTCTCGGGGCACGTAGTCACCGGCAACCATGTCGAGGATCACGTCGACGCCGCGGCCACCGGTGAAATCTTTGGCTACGGCGACGAAATCCTCGCTGCGGTAGTTGATCGCTCGCGCGGCGCCGAGTGCCGTGCAGGCATCACACTTCTCGTCCGAGCCCGCAGTCGCAAGGACAGCATTGCCCAAGGCGTTTGCGAGTTGAATCGCGGTGACGCCGATACCGCTGGAGCCCCCTTGCACCAGCAGCACCTCGCCGGGCGCCAGTTTCGCGCGGTCGAAGACGTTGCTCCAGACGGTGAAGAACGTCTCGGGCAGCGCGGCGGCCTCGGCATAACTCAGGCCTGCGGGCACCGGCAGAATCTGCGGCGTCGGCGCCACGCAGAATTCGGCATAACCACCGCCGGCGATCAGCGCACAGACCGGGTCGCCGATGCGAAGGCCGCTGCCTTCGAGATCGCCGCCTTCGATGACCCCGGCAACCTCGAGTCCCGGCAGATCGGAGGTTCCAGGCGGCGGTGCATAGGCACCCTTGCGCTGAAGCACGTCCGGTCGATTGATTCCGGCGGCAAATACGCGGATCAGCGCCTCGCCGCTAGCCGGCCGCGGCAGTGGCCGCGCCGCCGGCCGCAGAACGTCCGGCGGACCGGGCTGGGAAATTTCAATCGCCTGCATCGAAGCGGCCCCGGGGGCACGAAGTCGACGTCGACCTGCGTGCCCGCCCGTTGGCTACTGCTGCGCGGCGCCGGCGTCGGCAGCCGCCGCTTTCATCGACAGTCGAACGCGGCCTTTTTCGTCGGCCTCGATGACCTTGACCTTCACCGCCTGGCCTTCTTTCAGGTAATCGGACACCTGGTTGACGCGCTCGGCGGCGATCTGCGAGATATGCAGCAGCCCGTCGCGGCCCGGAAGGATCTGCACGATCGCGCCGAAGTCGAGCAGCCGCAGCACCGTGCCGTCGTAGATCTTGCCGACTTCGACCTCGGCCGTCAGCTCGGCGATGCGGCGCTGCGCTTCGCGGCCCTTGTCCATGTCGACGCTGGCGATGATGATCGTGCCGTCGTCCTCGATATCGATCTGCGTGCCGGTCTCCTCGGTCAGCGCGCGGATCACCGAGCCGCCCTTGCCGATCACGTCGCGGATCTTCTCCGGATTGATCTTCATCTTGATCATGCGTGGCGCGAACGCCGACAACTCGCCGCGCGGCGCGACCATCGCCTCCTGCATCTTCTGCAGGATGTGCATGCGGCCTTCCTTGGCCTGGGCCAGGGCGACCTGCATGATCTCCTTGGTGATGCCCTCGATCTTGATGTCCATCTGCAGCGCCGTCACGCCATCGGCGGAACCGGCCACCTTGAAGTCCATGTCGCCGAGATGATCCTCGTCGCCGAGGATGTCGGTAAGCACGGCGAACTTGTTGCCTTCCTTGATCAGGCCCATGGCCACGCCGGCCACGTGCGCCTTGACCGGGGCGCCGGCATCCATCATCGCCAGGCAGCCGCCGCAGACCGAAGCCATCGATGAAGAGCCGTTGCTTTCGGTGATTTCCGAGACCAGACGGATCGAGTACTGGAACTCATCGGCGCTCGGCAATACGGCAACCAGTGCGCGCTTGGCCAAGCGGCCGTGGCCGACTTCGCGGCGTTTCGGCGTACCCATGCGGCCCGTCTCGCCGGTGGCGAACGGCGGCATGTTGTAATGCATCATGAAGCGCTCGCGATACTCCCCCATCAGCGCGTCGATGATCTGCTCGTCCTGCTTGGTGCCGAGCGTGGCCGTGACCAGTGCCTGCGTCTCGCCACGCGTGAACAGCGCCGAGTCGTGCGTACGCGGCAGCACGCCAAGACGGATCGAGATCGGCCGCACCGTGCGCGTGTCGCGGCCATCGATACGCGGCTCACCTTCCAGGATCTGGCTGCGCACGATCTTCGATTCGAGGTCGAACAGAATGTCGCCGACCTCATTGCGGTCGGATGCGGCCTGCCCGGAGGCTGCGGCCTCCTCGGCCAGTTTCGCATCGACCCGCGCGTAGATCTCGCGCAGTTTCTGCGTTCGCCCCTGCTTGCTGCGAATCTCGTAGGCAGCGCGCAGCTCGGCGCCGGCAATGCCGATCACCTTGGCGATCAATGCTTCGTTCTTCGCCGCCGGCTGCCACTCCCACACCGGCTTGCCGGCATCGCGCACCAGCTCGTGGATCGCATTGATCGCTGCCTGCATCTGCTCGTGACCGTGCACGACCGCGCCGAGCATCACGTCCTCGGGCAGCTGGTCGGCCTCGGACTCAACCATCAGCACCGCGCGTTCAGTGCCGGCCACCACGAGATTCAGCTTCGAATCCTTCAGTTGCGTGGCGGTCGGATTCAGCACGTATTGACCGTCGACATAGCCGACCCGGGCGGCGCCGATCGGCCCTCTGAACGGAATGCCGGAAATCGACAGCGCCGCCGAGGCGCCGATCATCGCCGGGATGTCGGGGTCGATCTCCGGGTTGACCGACAGCACGTGAATCACCACGTGCACCTCATTGAAGTAACCGTCGGGAAACAGCGGCCGGATCGGCCGGTCAATCAGCCGCGAGGTCAGCGTCTCCTTTTCCGAAGGGCGACCTTCGCGCTTGAAAAATCCGCCCGGGATGCGGCCGGCAGCGTAGGTCTTCTCGATGTAGTCGACCGTCAGCGGAAAGAAATCCTGACCGGCTTTCGCCTCGGTGCGGCCGACCACGGTGGCCAGCACGACCGTGTCGTCCATCGACACCAGCACGGCACCATTGGCCTGCCGGGCAATTTCACCTGTTTCGAGGGTAACGGTGTGCGCCCCATACGGGAACGACTTGGTGACTTTATCGAACACGATTCTTTTCCTTTCTCGATGGAACGCATCCGCCGGCGAACGCCGGCGACAGGCGTCCGCTCAGTGGCGCAGGATCCGGAGCCGGAAATGGCGACGCGCAAGCATCATGCAGGCGCGCATGGCCGGACGGGCATGCAACACGGCTTGCCGGGGCACACCCCAAGGCCGCGATGCAGCGAAGGCAGACACGGTTACTTGCGTAGGCCGAGGCTTTCGATCAGCCCCTTGTACGACTCGGGGCTCTTGCCCTTCAGGTAGTCGAGCAGCTTGCGCCGACGGCTGACCATCTTGAGCAAGCCACGGCGTGAATGGTGATCCTTGACATGCGTCTTGAAATGCTCGGTCAGCTCGTTGATGCGCGCAGTCAGGAGAGCGACCTGCACCTCGGGCGAGCCGGTGTCGGTCTTGGTGCGCTGGAACTTGGCGACGATGTCGCCCTTCTTGATGTCGGCAATTGACATGATTTTCCCTTTCGAATCAAACACGCGAACACGGAAGGAAGGCCGTGCCGTGAGGCGGCGAAGTATAGCCGATCGCCGAGGGCAGCCCGGGTACGCTTGGCAGCGCACCCGGTCGTGTCAAGAGATCAGGGCGCCATCGACGTCTGCGGATTCAGTCGCTCGGTCGTCGTGTACAGCTTGTTCAGCGCGTTCAGGTAGGCCTTGGCTGAGGCGGCAACGATGTCCGGGTCGGCGCCGATGCCATTGACGATGCGCCCGGCCCGCGCCAGCCGCACGGTCACCTCACCCTGCGATTCGGTGCCGGTCGTGATCGCGTTCACCGAATACAGCAGCAGTTCGGAGCCGCTGTTGACCTTGGCCTCGATCGCTTTCAGCGACGCGTCGACCGGGCCATTGCCATCAGATTCGGCGGCCACTTCCTGGGTGCCGATGGACATGACGATGCGTGCGTGCGGCCGCTCGCCGGTCTCCGAATGCTGCGACAGCGACACCAGCTTGAAATGCTCGTCGTGCGGCGTGACTGCCTCGTCCGAAAAAAGCGCCTGGATGTCCTCATCGAAGATCTCGGCCTTGCGGTCAGCGAGTTCCTTGAACTTGGCAAAAGCGGCGTTCATTTCGCCTTCGCTCTGGACCGGGATGCCGAGCTCCTGCACCCGCTGCTTGAACGCATTGCGACCCGACAGCTTGCCGAGCACGATCTTGTTCGCACCCCAGCCCACGTCCTCGGCGCGCATGATCTCGTAAGTGTCGCGCGCCTTCAGCACGCCGTCCTGGTGAATACCGGACGCGTGCGCGAAGGCGTTGGCGCCAACCACCGCCTTGTTCGGCTGCACGACAAAACCGGTGATGCCGGAAACCAGCTTCGATGCCGACACGAGGTGCGCAGTGTCGATGCCGACCTGCAGGTCAAAATAATCGCGACGCGTTCGCACTGCCATCACCACTTCTTCCAGCGAACAATTGCCGGCCCTTTCGCCCAGGCCGTTGATCGTGCATTCGATCTGCCGCGCTCCGCCGATCTTCACGCCGGCCAGTGAGTTGGCCACTGCCATGCCGAGATCGTTGTGGCAGTGGACCGACCAGATCGCCTTGTCCGAATTCGGAATACGCCGGCGCAGGTTGGCGAGGAAATCTCCGTAGAGCTCAGGCACCGCATAGCCGACCGTGTCGGGAATGTTGATCGTGGTCGCGCCCTCGGCGATCGCCGTCTCCAGCACACGACAGAGGAAATCCGGCTCCGAGCGGTAGCCGTCTTCCGGCGAGAACTCCACGTTGTCGGTGAACTTGCGAGCGAACCGAACGGCGAGCTTGGCCTGCTCGTGCACCTGCTCCGGACTCATCCGCAGCTTCTTCTCCATGTGCAGCGGCGAGGTGGCGATGAAGGTGTGGATGCGTCGGTTCTCCGCGCCGGCCAGCGCCTCGGCCGCTCGGCTGATGTCCTTGTCATTGGCCCGGGCCAGCGAGCAGACCGTCGACTCCTTAACCGAATTAGCGATCGAGCGCACGGCCTCGAAATCGCCGTTGCTCGACGCGGCGAATCCCGCTTCGATCACGTCCACGCGCAGCCGCTCGAGCTGCTTGGCGATGCGCAGCTTTTCCTCGCGCGTCATCGAGGCTCCAGGGCTCTGCTCGCCGTCGCGCAAGGTCGTGTCGAAAATGATCAGGCGGTCCATCGTCGTTCTCCAAAACAGAATCTTCCCGCCGGCGCTTGGCGGGCGGACGGAAAACAGCAAATTGTGGGAGGGAAGTTATCTGCGCGCGGGGCGCAGCAGTAGCAGCAGGCCGAGGCCGGCAGCGGCGAGGCGGGGGGCGGGACAGGCGACAGGCATGGCGTGGAATATAGGCGGATTCGCCGCGGCAGACAACCGCCGGCTAACGGCTGTCGGCCTCCGGCGGCAGCGGCCGCGCCGGATTGGCTTCCCCGCGAAACCAGCGCCACACCCAGTAGACATAGCCGGAGACCGCGTAGAAGCAGAACAGCGTGAACAAGGCGATCGGTGGGTCGCTGGAGACCACGAAGATCAGCACAATCACCGCCACCATCACCCAGAACGGCACGCTGCGCGCAACGTGGAAATTCTTGCCGCTGTAGAACGGCGCGCTGGAAACCATCGTCAGGCCGGCATAGACAGTGAAGCCGAAAGCCACCCACGGCATCGCCGCGTCCCGGATGTGGAACTTGTTATCGATCGCCAGCCAGACGAAGCCGGCGATCAGCGCCGCCGCCGCCGGGCTCGGCAGTCCCTGGAAAAACCGCTTGTCGACCACGCCGAGATTGGCGTTGAAACGCGCCAGCCGCGCCGCCGCGCAGGCGCAGTAGACGAAGGCGCCGGCCCAGCCCCAGCGGCCCAGGCCGCTGAGGATCCACTCGTACATCACCAGCGCCGGCGCCACGCCGAACGAGGTCATGTCCGACAGCGAATCGAGTTGCTCGCCAAAGGCGCTTTGCGTGTTGGTCAGCCGCGCCACACGGCCGTCCATGCCGTCGAGCACCATGGCGACGAAGATGGCGATCGCCGCCGCCTCGAAGCGCTGGTTCATCGCCTGCACGATGGCAAAGAAGCCGGCGAACAGTGCCGCCATCGTGAACAGATTCGGCAGCAGGTAGATGCCGCGACGGCGCAGCGCCGGCCGGCGGACCTCCTCCACCACCGGCACCGCTGGCCGGGCGAAGGGGCGTGCTTTGCGGCGGCGGAAGCGCATCGGCATCAGAGTTCGGCGAGGATCGTGCTCGTCGCGGCCACGCGGTCGCCAACCGCCACGCGCGGCCGCGCGGTCAGCGGCAGGTACACATCGACGCGCGAGCCGAAGCGGATGAAGCCGTAGCGCTGGCCGCGCGCCAGGCGGTCACCGGCCTTAACGTAGCAGAGGATGCGCCGCGCGATCAGGCCGGCCACCTGCACCACAGTGATCCGCTCGCCGTCGAGCTTCACGACCATCGCGTTGCGCTCGTTCTCGGTGGAGGCCTTGTCCAGATCGGCATTGATGAACTTGCCGCGCGCGTAGTCGACGCGCTCGACCGTGCCGTCGACCGGCGAGCGGTTCGAGTGCACGTTGAACACGTTCATGAACACGCTGATCAGCAGCGTGTCGCGCTCGGTGTAGGGATCGCGCGCCTTCTCGACCTTGACGATGCGGCCGTCGGCCGGCGCCAGCACTGCGTTGGCCTGCGGCGGCACTGCGCGCGGCGGATCGCGGAAGAACTGCACGATGAAAACCACGACCAGCCACAGCGGCACCGACCAGGCAAAGCCCGCCAGCGCCCAGACGATGACGGCCGCCACCAGCGAGGCGAGAACGAACCGCCAGCCCTCGCGGGCGATGATGGGGTGCGGATATGCGGACATCGAAGCGCCGGATCACATGCAGGCGCTATGGTATCCGCAACATTCGCGCGCCGTTACGGCGCGGGCAGTCGTGCCCGGGCGGTGACGGTCAGCTGCTGCAGCGAGCGGCCGGCCTCGAAGCGCGGCTCCTCGACCTGCGGCGCGCTCATCATCATTTCGGCCCGCGCACGTGTGGCCAGCGGCATCGGCGGCGGTGGTGCCACACCGAAGTTCAGTTCCTCGAGCCTGACCTTGTCCGCCGGAACGTTCAGCGCCCGCGCCGCGGCGGCGACCTTGCCGTTCAGGTTGGCAATGGCCAGCGCGATCAGCTCGCCCTCGACTTTTTCGCGCACCGCACGCGACAGGCGGAAGTCGATGCCGCCGAGCGCCAGCAGCTGCTGCGCGGCCGCCACCGCGCGCGGCAGCGCTGCCAGGTCGGTCGTGCGCATCGAAATGCCCTGCCGGATCCGCCAGCCGACGAGCTTGCGCTGCGCGCCCGACTGGTAGACGGGATAGCTGCTGTAACCGGCCGTCTCGATCAGTGCGCCGGGGTCGGCGTGCTTCAGTTTCGCCACGGCATCCGCCACGCGCTGATTGACCAACGACTGAGCCCGCGCCAGATCGACGTCCTGCTGCTCGAGATAGAACTGCGCCACCGCCTCGTCGTTCGCCACTTCGATCTCGGCGCTACCGGTCAGCAACAACGTCGTACCGTCGAAACGCGGCGGCGTGACCTGTGCCCACGCCCCGCCTGCGGCGGCCAGCAGCGCTAGCCAAAGAATCGCCAACCGGCGTCCAACCGTCAGCATCGTGTACTCCGGGCTCTGGTGCGAGACTGCCGCCAACCGCCTCTCTTCATCGAAAACCTCGCGCGCGCCGGTGCGCCGCTGCCGCGCCGGACCGCTTTGGCCGGCCTGGTGCACGAACGCGGCAGCGCATGGACCGGCGGACGGGAGCGACCCGCCCGCTCGACCGGCGACGGGCTAGTTGCGGCTGCGGTCGACCAGCCGGTTGGCCTTGATCCACGGCATCATGGCTCTGAGCTTCTCGCCGACCTTCTCGATTTCGTGCTCGGCCATCAGCCGGCGGCGGGCCAGCAACGTCGGCGCGCCGGCACGGTTTTCGAGGATGAAGCTCTTGGCGTACTCGCCGGTCTG
>JBFINI010000049.1:0-12840 GCA_041611275.1 Burkholderiaceae bacterium | reverse complement strand
CGCGTATTCGAGCAACTCGAGTACGAGACCTTCATGCTGCAGCGAAACGCCTGAACGTCAGCACTGGCTGACCCGCTGGCGAGCGGGCAAGTTCACGTCATGGCGCCGAGCCTAATCGGTCCAGCGACCTGCTGTCGGCCAAGAAACGGTGCGAGCGCGGATGAATTTGGCCGCAACTTGCGCGGATACGCACATTTCCTCAAGCCAAGAGCGAGGATTGCGCCGACCCCACTTAGAGCATAGCTTCTCTTTGAATCCGTTCACGGGCACCGTGAACCTCGCCTTCGTTCGTTGGTGGCCACCGCGGTCGCGCTCCGTGGCTCCGTGCGCGTCGCACTCGCCGTCGAAGGAGGGCATATGGACAGATACGGCGTTGTCATCAGCGCCGACGATGAACTGGCGCTGCTGGACAGCGTGCGCAAGTTCGTCGACCGGGAAATCATGCCGAGGCGAACCGCGCTGGACGAGGACGAGGCGGCATTCGAGCAAGTCTATGCGGGCCTGGTCAGGTTGGGAGTGCAGAAGCGCGGCTTTGCGCCGCGCTACGGGGGACTTGGCAATCGCTCTGCGCCGCTCGTTTGTGCGCTGACCGAGGAGATTTCGCGCGGCGACAGCGGTGTCTCTTTGCACGCGCTGATCGTCCCCTGGTGCATGGCTGCGGCGATGGCAGGCAGAAACAGCGTCGTCATGGACAGGTTCGTTCCGCTGTTCTGCGACGACACGCCGCGCTGTGGCTGCCTGGCGATCACCGAGCCCGCGGGTGGCTGCAACATCGAGGACGCGGCCGAACGTGGCCTGACGATTCGCACGACCGCAAAACTCGACGGCGACGAATGGGTCATCAATGGCGAAAAGATGTGGCCGAGCGGCGCCAGCAAGGCCGATCTGTACTGCGTGGTCTGCACGACCGATCCGGCACAGCGCGAGGAGGGCATCGCGCTGATCTACGTGCCCCGCGGCACCGCTGGCCTTTCCTTCGGCGAGCCGGAGAAGAAGATGGGCATGCGCGTGACTGACGTCAATGCGGCGATCTACTTCGACAATGTCCGTGTGCCGAGGGCGTACCGGGCCAGCGGCCCGGGCACGGACTGGGCACTGTTCCGCAGCAATGTGGCCTGGGGCCGGCTGACCAGCGCGCCGATGACGCTCGGCAATGCGCAGGCCGTGCTCGAGACGGTCATCGACTACACGGCGACGCGCTCATACGCAGGCAAGCCGGTGCGCAATCATTCGTTGCAGGCGGCGATGATCGCCGACATGGCCATCGCCGTCGAATCGGCGCGCGCCTTCTATCTTGCCGTGGCGTCGATGTTCAACGACCGCGAGCGGTTCGGCAATCCGGGCGACGATTTCCTTCTGGGTCGCGCGAGCGCCGCCAAAGTCTACGCCTGCGATGTCACCGAGCGGGTGTGCAACCGGGCGATGGAATTGATGGGCGCGTATGGCTACAGCCCCGCGTACCACGTCGAGAAGTACCTCCGGGACAGCAAGATCATCCAGCTGTGGCTCGGTGGCGCGCAGTTGGCGCGGCTGGATGTGGTCAACAGCTACTACTCGTACGCGAAACACTGAGTTCGGTGAGGCGTGCCCGCGGCCGACGGCGCCGGCCCCGACGCTTCAGGCGGTCCGAAGCCGCGCCAACTGCTCGCGCACCTTGTCCAATGTGCCGGCAAAGCCGGCCAGCCGCTCGCGTTCCTGCGCCACCACGGCCGCCGGCGCCCGGGCGACAAAGTTCTCGTTGCCAAGCTTGCCCTGCGCCTTGGCGATTTCGCCCTCGAGGCGAGAGATCTCCTTGCCGAGCCGCTCGCGTTCGGCGTGCACATCGACCTCCATCACCAGCATGAGGCGAAAATCGCCGACCACCGCTACCGGCGCTGCTGCGCCGGCTTTTTCGCTTGCCGCCGCCTGCGCCAGTTCGATGCTGTGCTTGACTTCCGACAGCCGCGCGAGCGCCGCTAGGTACGGGGCGACGGCGGCCAGCCGATCGGCGGGTCCGCTTGCCGCCAGGGGCACCTTCTGCGCCGGCGACAGGTTCATCTCGCCGCGCAGGTTGCGGGTGGCGTCGATCAACTGTTTGAGTAGAACGACCTCGGCGTCGGCCGTCGCGTCGATCCGGGCTGGGTCGCTCTTCGGATACGGCTGCACCATCACCGATGACTCCTCGTCGAGGCTCCGCTTGCCGGCCAGCACACTGACCTTCTGCCACAGCTCTTCGGTGATAAAGGGGATGATCGGGTGCGCCAGGCGCAGCGCCGCTTCGAGCACGCGCACCAGCGTGCGCCGCGTTCCACGCTGCCCCGCCTCATTGCCGGCGGCCAATTGGACCTTGGCCAGCTCGACGTACCAGTCGCAGTACTCGTTCCAGACGAACGCGTAGATCGCGTTGGCGACGTTGTCGAGCCGGTATTCGGCAAAGCCCTTCTCGACCTCGGCCTCGACCCGCTGCAGTTCACTGATGATCCAGCGGTCGGCGGCAGACAGCTCGACCGGCGCGGCCTCATCGAGACCGCAGTCCTTGCCGGCAGTGTTCATCAGCACGAAGCGCGTCGCGTTCCACAGCTTGTTGCCGAAGTTGCGGTAGCCCTCGCAGCGCTTGAGATCAAAATTGATGTTGCGGCCGAGCGTGGCGTAGGCGGCCATCGTGAATCGCAGCGCATCGGCGCCATAGGCGGCGATGCCGTCGGGGAAGTGCTTGCGGATCTTGGTGGCGACCTTCGGCGCGTCCTCGGGCCGGCGCAGGCCCGTCGTGTTCTTCTTGACCAGCGATTCGAGGTCGATGCCGTCGATGATGTCGATCGGATCGAGCGTGTTGCCTTCCGACTTCGACATCTTGCGGCCCTCGGCGTCGCGCACGATGCCATGGATGTAGACGTCGCGAAACGGCACGCGGCCGGTGAAGTGCAGTGTCATCACCACCATTCGCGCGACCCAGAAGAAGATGATGTCGTAGCCGGTCACCAGCACCGTGGAGGGCAGATACAGGTCGTAGGCCCGCCGCTCGCGGCTGCCCGTCTCACGCTCGACCTGCGGCCAGCCGAGCGTGGAAAACGGCACCAGCGCGCTCGAGTACCAGGTGTCGAGCACGTCCGGATCGCGCGTGAGCTTCTTCCCCGCGCCGGCCCGGGTCTGCGCCTCGGCTTCGCTGCGCGCCACATAGACGTTGCCGTGCTCGTCGTACCAGGCCGGGATCTGGTGGCCCCACCACAGCTGGCGCGAGATGCACCAGTCCTGAATGTTCTCCATCCATTGCCGGTACACCGTCTTCCACTGGTCGGGAAAGATGTTCACGGCGCCGGACTCGGCCGCTTCGAGCGCCACCTGCGCCAACGACTTGCCCGCGAAGCGCGTGCCTTCAGGCGCCGGCTTGCTCATCGCCACGTACCACTGGTCCGAGAGCATCGGTTCGACCGCCTCGCCGGTGCGGCCGCAGCGCGGCACCATCATCTTGTGCGGCTTCTCGCTGACCAGCAGGCCAACGGCCTTCAGATCCTCGAGCACGCTCTTCCTCGCGACGTAGCGTTCCATGCCGCGGTACTTCGCGGGCGCGTTGTCGTTGACGGTGGCCGTATTGGTGAAGATCGGGATCGGTGTGAGCGCATGACGCTGGCCGATGGCGAAGTCGTTGAAATCGTGCGCCGGCGTGATCTTTACGCAACCGGTGCCGAACTCACGATCAACGTATTCGTCGGCGATCACCGGGATCTCGCGTCCGGTCAACGGCAGCACGAGTTGGCGGCCGATGAGCCGCGCGTAGCGTTCGTCGCCGGGATGTACGGCCACCGCCACGTCGCCGAGCATCGTCTCCGGACGCGTGGTGGCAACCACCACACCCGGCCCGCCATCGGCGGCCGGATAGCGGATCTCCCATAGCCGGCCGTCTACTTCTTCGTTCTCGACTTCGAGATCGGAGACCGCGGTCTGCAGCTTCGGGTCCCAGTTGACTAGCCGCTGGCCGCGATAGATCAGTCCCTGCTCGTACAGCTGCACGAAGGTCTCGATGACCACCGCCGACAGCCTCTCGTCCATTGTGAAGTAGGTGCGGCGCCAGTCGACCGAGTCGCCGAGCCGCCGCATCTGGCCGAGGATCGCGCCGCCCGAATACGCTTTCCAGTCCCACACGTGCTCGTTGAATTTCTCCCGGCCGATGCGCTTGCGGTCGATGCCCGAGTTCTCGAGCTGGCGTTCGACGACAATCTGCGTGGCGATGCCGGCGTGATCGGTGCCGGGCAACCAAAGCGTGTTGAAGCCGCGCATGCGGTGATAGCGGGTCAGCGCGTCCATGATCGTCTGATTGAACGCGTGGCCCATGTGCAGGATGCCGGTCACATTCGGCGGCGGCAGCTGAATGCTGAAGGCCGGTTTCGTCGGGTCGAGGCCGGCGTCAAAGTAGCCGCGTGCTTCCCACACTGGCGTCCAGCGCGCCTCGACGGCTGCCGGCTCGAAGGCCTTGGCGAGTTCGGTGTCTTGCTGCTGCGCGGCTTTGTTCATTCGATCGTGAGGTTGTGAATAGGGGCTTGAGCCGATTTGAATTTTACGGGGATCGTCTCTAGCCTCCGCGATTGCTGCATTCGCCGGACCTGCCGCATGAAATTCTGCCCTTTACCGATCGCCGTTCGGATTGGCCTGTGCGTTTTGCTCGTCATCATCAGCACCGGTTGCGCCTCGCTCGGTGTGCCGTCCAGAGCGGCGACGGGCGCCGGCAGTTCGGCGTCGGCTACTGCCACGGCGGCCGCGCCCGCCGGCAGCAACGCCACCCGGCCCGCCGCGCCGGCGACGGCACAACCGCGGCCCTTCGCCGAGGTGATCAAGGAGGCCACGCAGAGCGAGGGTTTCTTCACGGTCTGGCGTAAGGAGGAAAAATTGTGGCTGGAGATCCGGCCTGATCAGCTGGACAAGCCGTTCTTCTTCAGCACCGTTCTGGTCAAGGGCATCGCGCAGTTGCCGTTCGTGCCCGGCCTGCTCGGTGACACCCACGTGGCGAGCTTTCGCCGCGTCGGCAACCAGCTGCAACTGCTGGCCAGGAACACGGGTCTCCGTGCGGCCGCGGGATCGCCGCTGCAGCACGCAGTCGCGGCAGTGTCCGACAGTCTGCTCGGCGCAGTGCCGGTGGCATCCACTGACCATCCCGAACGCAAATCCTTTCTGATTGACGCCAACGCGCTGCTGCTTGCCGACGTGGCCGGCGTGGCCACGGTGATCGAAACGGCGTATCGACTGCCTTATGCACTCGATCGGGCCAACAGCTCGATCGAGCGGGCACAGATCTCGCGGGCGCAGACCTCGGTGGCGGTCAGCCTGCACTTCGCGGTACCGAAGCTGCCGGCGCCGCCGGCCACAGCGCCGGCGCCAAACACGCCGCGGCCGACACCGCCGCGAGCGATCCCTGATCCGCGCAGCTTCTTTCTTGGCGTGCAGTATCGCTTTGCGCCGCTGCCCGAGCCACCGATGCCGGTGCGTTTCGCCGACGAGCGGGTCGGCTTCTTCGTGACCGAGTACCGCGATCTCACCGCCGGCTATATGAAGGACCCGCGCACGCGCGTCATCGACCGCTGGCGGCTCGACAAGAAGGATCCGGCGGCAGCGATCTCCGCGCCGAAGCAGCCGATCATTGCCTATCTCGATCGCAATATCCCGCCAGAGCTGCGCCCGGCCGTCGAAGCCGGTGTGCTCGAATGGAACAAGGCTTTCGAGCAGGCCGGTTTTCGCGATGCGCTGCTCGTGCGCCAGCAGCCGGACGACGCCGACTGGGATGTCCTTGAAGGCCGGCATCTGGCGGTCAAGTGGTTCGTCGATTCGTCGACTGGCGGTACCGCCGCGATCGGTCCGCGCCAGGTCGATCCGCGTACCGGCGAGATCCTGCACGGAGCAGCGCTGATCCCGGACCTGTGGGCGCGCTTTTCGTCGCGTACGTTCAACGAAGTGCTGCCGCCGCGCGTGCAAGGACAGGCGACGCACAACGGTCACGCACATGGGCCCGACGAATTCTGCACCTTCGCTTTCGATGCACTGGAACAGGCGAGCTTCGCTTTCGAGCTGCTGACGAGCCGCGGCCAGCCGGCCGACGGCCCCGAGGCGCGTGCATTCATCGAAGCGGCGATCAAGCGGGTGGTCATGCACGAGGTGGGGCATGCGCTCGGCTTGCGACACAACTTCAAAGCCTCGACTGCCTTCGGTAATTTGCAGCTGCAGGACCGTGCCTTCACCGACGAGAACGGCCTTTCGGCGTCGATCATGGATTACCTGCCAGTGAACGTGCCGTCGGAAACCGAAACCAGCGTCGGCACGCTGCAGATGCGCAGCGTTGGGGTTTACGATCGCTGGGCGATCGAATACGGTTACCGGCAGTTCGATGCCGCCGACGAAGCCGCTGCACTGCAGGCGCTGGCCGGTCGCTCGGCGCTCGACGCGCGGCTCGCCTACGCGACCGATGAGGACGCCGGCGGCGACGGCCAGGTCAGTGCCTTGGCGCCGGGCATCGACCCGCTGACCAATCGCTTCGATCTGGGCGCCGACCCGCTGGCCTACTTTGAGCGCCAGCTCAATCTGGTGCGCGAGCTCTGGCAGCGCACGCAGCGCCGGCCGCTGCAGCCCGATGACGACTATCAGATCTACCGACGCAATCTTGAGCGCGGCCTGGCGCAGATGCGGCTGGCCGCGCCGGGCATCGCCAAGTATCTCGGCGGCGTCGTCGTCAATCGCGATCGTGCTGGCTCGGGCCGGCCACTGCTGATGCCGGTCGAGGTCGACAAGCAGCGCAATGCCCTGCGCCTGCTGGCGCGCGAGGTGCTGGCCACCGACAGCTTCCGTTTTGATCCGCAGTTCATGCGCCGCCTGGGCATCGATCAGTTCGCCCGTCGCGACGGCGGAACCGTGCGCGGCGCCGATTTCAGCCTGCCTGAAGCGGTGGCCCGCCTGCAGCGCGGCACCCTCGATGCGCTGATGTCGGAGTCGCTGGCGCAGCGTCTGGCCGACAGCGAAGCGAAGGTCGCCGATCCGCGCACGCTGCTTACCTATGCCGAAGTCCAGGCCACGCTCGGCGACGCCGTCTGGAGCGAGCTGCGTGCCGGCGGCGACATCGACAGCCTGCGCCGCAACCTGCAGCGCGAGCATTTGCGCCGGTTGGCGGCAGTGTTGCTGCGCGCCTTGCCAGCAGCGGCGACTGATGTGCGCCCGGCCCATCGCCTCGAAGCGACGCGCCTGCGGGCGCAGCTCGAACGCGCGCTGAAGAAGGGTCGCCTGAACGCCGCCACTCGCGCGCATCTGAACGAAAGCCTGATCACGATTCGCGAGGCGCTGGCCGCGCCGTTGACTCGGCAGGGCGTCTAGCGAACGCTCGGCCGCTCAGCCGTGGTCTGTCTGCCGGCGGGCGATCTCCTCGCGCAGCACCTGTTCGACCAGCTGCTGCAAGCTGATGCGCAGCGCGACCTGCGCTTCTTCAGCGAGCTTTGTCACCGCCTGGTCGATCGCCGGCTGCAGCAGATCGCGCACCGTCGAGTCGATATGCTCGGGCAGGCGCTGGGCGACCGCTTCGAGTACCGCAGTGCGCAGATTGTCGGCGTCAGCCGTTGCCCGCGGCGACGGTGTTGGTGTCGGCTGAGCGATCGGCAATGAATTCATCGCTCCCGCGTCGCGACCGTCATCGGCCGCTGCTGCGGATGGCGAGGCGGCTTGACTGTCGACTTTCAGCGCCGCCTCCGGGCCGGACTCAGCGGGCGGTTCGATCCTGGCGCGCGGCTCATCGGAGGTGTCAAGCCATTCGTTGGTTTCGCTGCGCGCGGCATCGTGCATGGCGGCTGCGGCGATTTCCAGTCCGGTCTCGGCGGAAGTTTCCTGGCTAGCGTCGTCGGCTGCTTCGTGCGCGGTAGCGATCGGCTCGTCCGCCGCGGGTAGGGACGTGGCGTGTTGGTTAGGCGCCTCAGGCGCGGTCGGCCTCTCAGTGGCCGCGTCAGCGAGCGGTGCTGGCGCGCTGGCAGGACCTTCTTCGACCGGCTTGTCGAGATCCTTTTCCGCGGCCAGCAGTGCTTCAAAGTCGGCGTCGAGCTCGGCGATCAGATCGCGATCCAGCTCGGTTTCAATGTCGCCGTCCTCGTCGGTCGGCCGCAGCATGCGGCGGTTCGCTTCCGCCTCGTCGGCCGGCTGCAGGTCGAAGTCGTCCACGAGGTCAGTCGACCCGAACGCCGCGCGCCGCGGTACCTCGACGCTGCCGATGATGTCGACCGGGGTCGGCTCGGTGCGTGGCGGCGAGACACTTTCCTGCACCGGCGCCACCGGCTCGACCGGTGCTGCTGGCCGAGCCAGCGGAGGCGGCGGTACGGCGATGTCCAGTTCGAGCGCAGGCAGGTAGATGCGATCGGTCAGCAGCGGAATCGACGGATCGTCGACGTCGGCGGCGCCTCTGTTTACCGCCGGCGGCAGGCGCGGCGTTTCGCTCATTCGGCGCTCCGGTCGTGCGACTGGGGCTGCAGACCGGCGTCGCGATACTGGCGGAAGCGCTCGCGTGCGCACCGGCGATCGTCGTCTTCGCAGGAGACGATCTCGATCAGGCGCTCGAATCGATCGCCGAGCGCAGCGACATCGGGCGGCACCTCGTCATCGAGGTTGACCAGCACCGGGCAGGCCGGCGCGGCGCCGCCAAGCGACGCCGCCAGCA
This sequence comes from Burkholderiaceae bacterium, assembly GCA_041611275.1. Classification (GTDB taxonomy): domain Bacteria; phylum Pseudomonadota; class Gammaproteobacteria; order Burkholderiales; family Burkholderiaceae_F; genus JADJWR01. The sequence goes on along the minus strand of JBFINI010000049.1, from coordinate 4,190 downwards.
GCACGGGCGTGCGCGCAGCCAGCGCCGAGTCCGCGTAAACGTGCGGCACGAAGTCGAGCGCCGAAAAGGTCCATAGCGCGGTATCGAGCCGCGCCAGCCGATCGGTGTCGCGTGCGTAGACCAGCACGCGGTACTCGGCGGTGCGTGCGCGCCGAATCACGCGGCACGCATATTGCAGCCGGTGCTCGACGTTGAAATGAAAGTCGATCCGCACGTCCGCATGATAAACAGCGGCGCGCCGACGCCGGCCCGCTTCCGCTCAGCCGGCGCGCTGCAGCAGGAACTGCGTCAGCAACGGCACCGGGCGGCCGGTTGCCCCCTTGGCGGCGCCGCCTTTCCAGGCGGTGCCGGCGATATCCAGGTGCGCCCACGGATAGGCTTTGGTGAATCGGGCCAGGAAGCAGGCGGCAAGCACCGCCCCTGCCTTGCCCGGTGAACCGATATTCGCCATGTCGGCGAAATTCGACTTCAGCTGATCCTGGTAGTCGTCCTGCACCGGTAGCCGCCAGGCCGGATCGGCCGCCGATTTGGCCGCGGCCAGCAGTTCATCGGCGAGCGCGTCGTCGCTGCTGAAAAGGCCGGTGTTGACATCGCCGAGCGCAACCACGCAGGCACCGGTCAGGGTGGCGATGTCGATCACTGCCGCCGGCTTCAAACGCTCGGCGTAGGTCAATGCGTCGCACAGGATCAGGCGGCCTTCGGCGTCAGTGTTCAGCACTTCGATCGTCTGGCCGGACATCGAGGTGACGATGTCGCCGGGCTTGTTGGCGGTGCCCGACGGCAGGTTCTCGCAGGCCGGCACGATGCCGATGACATTCAGCTTCAGTTTCAGCTCGGCCAGCGCGCGCATCGCGCCGAAGACGGCCGCAGCGCCGCACATGTCGAACTTCATCTCGTCCATCGCCGCCGACGGCTTGATCGAGATACCGCCGGAGTCGAAGGTGATGCCTTTGCCAACCAGCACGACCGGCGCCGCCTTCTTGCCCTTGCCGCCGGCGCCTTCGTACTTGATGACGATCAGCCGTGGCGGTTCCGCCGAGCCCCGGGCCACCGACAGGAACGAGCCCATCTTCAGCGTCTCGAGTTTCTTCTGCTCCAGGATCTCGATGCCCAGCTTGTGGCTGCGGCCGAGCTTGCGGGCCTCGTCGGCGAGGAAGCTCGGCGTGCAGATGTTGCCGGGCAGGTTGCCCAGCCGCTTGGCCAGTTCGGTGCCATTGGCAATTGCCGTGCCTTCGGCAAGGCCCTGTTCCGCCCCTGGATCGCGCGCGCTATGCACCGTCACGACGCGATCGGGGCCGCCGTTCTCATCGTCCTTCTTGCTTTTCAGTTCGTCGAGGCGAAAGACGGTCTCACGCGCCGCCAGCACCAGCTGCCGCGCCTGCCACTGGCGATCGCGGCCGGCCGGCGCCCAGTCCGCCAGAGCGAACGCAAGTTCCCTGACCGCGCGGCCGGCGCCCCGGACCGCGGCACGCACGGTCTCCGCGAAGTGGCAGTCGGTGAATTCGCTGCGCGGGCCCAGGCCGACCAGCAGCACGCGCGGGCTGGCCACTCCCGACAGGTTGCGCAACATGACAGTGCTGCCGCGCTTGCCGGACGCATCGCCGCTTCTGACCGCGGCCCGCAACGCGCCCTTCGCGGCGGCATCGAGCGCACGCGCCGGTGCGGTCAGTTCGCCGCCGTCGAAGACGCCGACCGCGACGCAGTCGGCTTTCACCGTTTCGGCGGCGGCGGTGCGGGTGCTGAATTCCATTTCGTTCTCACCGTGGTTTGGAGTTGCGCTGGCGCGGCTGTGCGCTGCAGCGCACGGTCATTGGGTAGATGCCGGTCGTGCGGCGGCGGGAGTATAGCGACGCTCCCATCCACAGCGTGTTGGCGAGTGCCTGGCTCGACGCGAATAAACTGCCAGCCCATGGTCTTTGCGCGCTCGATCATCACCGAGCTGTCGAGCACCGCCGGCGCGGTGTTCACGGTTCTTTTTTCGATCATCTTCTCGGTCGCACTGGTGCGCATCCTCGGCCAGGCGGCCGGTGGCACGGTCGACAGCCAGGCGGTCTTTGCGATCGTCGCGTTGACCGCGTTGACCACGCTGCCGACCGTATTGGCGCTGACGCTGTTCATCGCGGTGCTGATGTCGATCTCGCGCGCCTTTCGCGATTCGGAGATGGTGGTGTGGTTTGCTTCCGGGCAGAGCCTGCTCAAGTGGGTTGGGCCGGTGCTGCGTTTTTCGCTGCCGATCGTGCTGCTGATCGCGGTGCTGGCGTTGGTCATCACGCCTTGGGCGAATCTGCAGATCGCCGAGAGCCGGCAGCGCTTTGCGCAGCGCGATGACGTGAGCCGGGTGGCGCCGGGACGCTTCATCGAGTCGGCCGGCGCCAAGCGCGTGTTCTTCGTCGAGTCGGTCGATTTGCATGGCGCCACGGTGCGCAATCTATTCGTCAGCCACCGCAGCCAGGGCCGCGAAGGGGTGATCGTTGCCGCCGAGGGCGTGATCGAGGTCACGCCGAGCGGTGACCGTTACCTGGTGCTACTGCAGGGCCGCCGCTACGAAGGGCAGCCCGGCCAGGCGCAGTACCGGATGCTGGAGTTCGAGCGCTATGCGATCCGAATCGATTCCCGGCCTGATGCGCCGCTGGCCGAACTGAATGCGCGGGCCAAGCCGACGCGGCTGCTGCTGGCCGAGCCGACGCCGTTTCATCGCGCCGAACTGCTATGGCGCATCGGCCTGCCGGTGGTCGCGTTGATGTTGGCGCTGCTGGCCATTCCGCTCGGTTACGTCAACCCGCGGGTCGGCCGCTCGGCCAATTTGATCATCGCCGTGCTGGTGTTCCTGCTCTATCACAACGGCATGTCGATCGTGCAAGCCTGGGTGCAGCAGGAGCGGCTGACGTTCGGCGTCGGCGTCTGGTTCACGCATGCACTGGCGGCCGCGCTGGTCGTGTTGCTGTTCGCGCGCCGCGTTTACCTGCAGCGCTGGCTGCCGCGCTGGCCGTTCGCGCGTCGATCGGGGTCCGGCGCATGAAGACGCTGCGCCGCTATCTCGGCCGGGAACTGCTTCGTTCCACCGGTTTCGTGCTGTTCGCGTTGCTGGCGCTGTTCGCATTCTTCGACCTGCTGGCGCAGATCGACGACCTTCGTCCCGGCGTCTATGGGCTGCCGCAGGCGCTGGCCTATGTGGCACTGTCACTGCCGTCGCGCACCTACGAGCTGATGCCGATCGCGGCGCTGATCGGCGCGATCTTCGCGTTGTCGCAGCTGGCCGCCAACTCGGAATTCACCATCATGCGCGTTTCCGGCATGAGCACGCGCAAGCTGGCGCTGACGGTGGTGCAGGTGGGCCTGCTGTTCGTCGGGTTGACCTACGCGTTCGGCGAGCTGGTCGCGCCACTGGCCGAGCGCAAGGCGCAGCAGGTGCGCGCCGAAACGCGCGGTGAAGGCTTCATCGGCGCCAGGATGCGCTCGGGTGTGTGGGTGCGCGACACGGTGCGCGACGACGACGGTGAGGTGAAACGCTGGCGGTTCGTCAACGTGCGGCTGCTGCGTTCCGACGGCAACTCCAGCGACTGGCGGATTTTCGAGTTCGACCGACAGTTTCGTCTGCTGACGATCGGCACCGCCGCCAGCGGCCGCTTTACGACCGACGGCGGCCAGTCAGGCTGGGAACTGACCGATGTCGTCGAAACGCGCCTGCCGGTGGCGCCGGCCGCCAATACGACGCCGGGCGAACTGCGCACCGAAATCGTGCGCGAGCCGAAGCGGCGGTGGGAAAGCGCACTGACACCCAACATACTCGGCGTGATGCTGGTACAGCCTGAGCGGATGGCGGCGCTCGAATTGGTGCGCTACATCGGCCATCTGCAGGCAAACCGGCAACAGACCGAGCCGTACGAGATCGCGCTGTGGAACAAGGTCTTCTATCCGCTGGCCATCGTCGTGATGATGATGCTGGCCTTGCCATTCGCCTATCTGCATGTGCGCCAGGGCAGCGTCAGCCTGAAGATCTTTGCCGGGGTGATGATCGGCGTGATGTTCTACATGCTGAACAAGCTCTTTTCTCACCTCGGCCTGCTGCATACCTGGCCGCCGCTGGTCGTGGCCGCGCTGCCGAGCCTGGTGGTGTTGGCGGTGGCCCTGAGCGCGCTGTACTGGATCGAGCGGCGCTAGCGGGCGCCTCATGTGTACGCGTGCCTTCG
>JBFINI010000048.1:0-12924 GCA_041611275.1 Burkholderiaceae bacterium | reverse complement strand
GCCGGGCACGAGCGCGGCGTCTTGCCGATCGGGGTCTGGTCGACTTCGAGCACGCGGTCGACGAGTTCGTGACCGTCGATGCCGTCGCAGCCGGTCCATAGGCCGGTAAATTTCTTCTTGCGCGGATCGGCATCGACCGCCCGCTGCAGGTTGGCGAGCAGCACGTCGCGCGCCAGCGTCGACTTGCCGCTGCCCGACACGCCGGTGACGACCGTCAGCCGGCCGAGCGGAATGTCGGCGCCTGCACCGCGCAGGTTGTGCAGCCGCGCGCCGCGCAGCCGCAGCCGCAACGTGTCGCACTTGACCGCGCGCTGCGGCTGCGGCGGGTGCGCCAGCGGCGTCTTCAGGTAGCGGCCGGTGATTGAGGCCTCGGTCGCCATCACGTCGGCAACGCTGCCCTGCGCGATCACGCGGCCGCCGCGCACCCCTGCGCCGGGGCCGATGTCGATGATGTGCTGCGCGCGGCGGATCGTGTCCTCGTCGTGCTCGACGACGACCAGCGTGTTGCCCTTGCCTTCGAGCTTGGCCAGCGCGTCGAGCAGGATGCGGTTGTCGCGCGGGTGCAGGCCGATAGTCGGCTCGTCGAGCACGTAACACACGCCCTGCAGGTTCGAACCGAGTTGCGCCGCCAGCCGGATCCGCTGCGCTTCGCCACCGGAGAGCGTCGGCGCGGCGCGGTCGAGCGCCAGGTAGCCGAGGCCGACCTCTTCGAGGAAGGCGAGGCGAGCGCGGATCTCGGCCAGCACGTCGCGGGCGATCTGCTCGTCGCGGCCGGTGAGCTGCAGCCGGTCGAACAGCTTGCGCGCGGCGCCGACGCTGCCGGCAGCGAGTTCGGCAATCGACCGGCCCTGCCACTGCACCGCCAGCGCGATGCGGTTCAGCCGCTGGCCGTGGCAGCTTTCGCAAGCGACGGTCTCGCCCTCGTACCAGGCGTTCCACCACACTTCCTCGCCAGTCTGCTCGGCGTCGAAGCCTTGCAGCTTGAGTCCGGTGCCGAAGCAATCGGCGCACCAGCCGTGCTTGCTGTTGTACGAAAACATGCGCGGGTCGGGTTCTGGAAACGAGGTGCCGCACGATGGGCAGGCGCGCTTGGTCGAGAACACACGTGCATCCAGTTGCACCGGCTCGCCGCGCACGATCGCCTCCTTCAGCCGGTCGAGCGGGGAGAGCACGGTGACCACGCCGTGGCCGTGCTCGAGCGCCGTGGCGAGCAGCGCCCGCAGCTGCGCTTCCTCGTTGCTGTAGACAACCAGGTCGCCAACCGGCAGCTCGATCGTGTGCTCTCTGAAGCGGTCGAGCCGCGGCCATTTCTGCGTCGGCACGAAGTCGCCGTCGACACGCAGGTGCGAGTAGCCCTTGTTTTTCGCCCAGCGCGCAAGATCCGTGTAGAAGCCCTTGCGGTTGACCACCAGCGGTGCCAGCAGGCCAATATGGCGGCCGCGGTAATCGCGCATCAGCTGAGCGGCGATCGAATCGAAGCTCTGCGGCGCGACCGCGACCTTGCAGTCCGGGCAGTGCTGCACGCCGAGCTTCATGTAGAGCAGGCGCAGGAAGTGATAGACCTCGGTCATCGTCGCCACGGTCGACTTGCGGCCGCCGCGCGAGGTGCGCTGCTCGATCGCGACCGTTGGCGGAATGCCGTAGATGGCATCGACATCGGGCTTGCCGGCCGGCTGCACGATCGAGCGCGCGTAGGCGTTCAGCGATTCCAGATAGCGCCGCTGGCCCTCGTTGAACAGGATGTCGAAGGCCAGCGTCGACTTGCCACTGCCGGAAACGCCGGTGATCACCGTGAAGGTGTCGCGCGGGATCGTCACGTCGATCCCTTTCAGGTTGTGCTCGCGCGCGTGCTTGATCGCGATGACGTTGTTGCGCCGGACCGCACCGAGATAGCGTCCTGCAGCGGGCTCCGCGACGAAATGGGACTCTGACCCCATTTTTCGGAAATTGGGGTCAGACTCCAATTTCTTGCCTTCGGCGATCTGCGCTTCGTATTCGCGCAGCGCGCGGCCGGTGTGCGAAGTGGCGTGCGCCATCACCTCGCGCGGCGTGCCGGTCACCACGATCGTGCCGCCGGCGTCGCCGCCTTCGGGGCCGAGGTCGACGATCCAGTCGGCCGAGCGGATCACGTCGAGGTTGTGCTCAATGACGACCAGCGAGTGGCCGGCGGCGAGCAGCTTGCGCAGCGCCCGCATCAGGCGCGAGACGTCGTCGAAGTGCAGGCCGGTGGTCGGCTCGTCGAACAGCAGCAGCGAACCCTTGCGCGCCAGCTTGCCGCCGAGCGGCACGTCGGTGATGCCGGCTTTCGAGGCCTCGGCGAGAAAGCCGGCGATCTTCAGCCGCTGTGCCTCGCCTCCCGACAGTGTGGGCACCGGCTGGCCGAGCTTGACGTATTCGAGGCCGACCTCGGCCAGCGGCTGCAGGCCGCGGATGACGTCGGCCTGGCCGCTGAAGTACTGCACCGCCTCGCTGACCGTGAGATTCAGCACGTCGGCCACCGACAGCTTCAGCCCGCCGCGGTCGAGCTGCACTTCGAGCACCTCGGGGCGGAAGCGCTTGCCGTCGCAGTCGGCGCAGCGCAGGTAGACGTCGGAGAGGAACTGCATCTCGACGTGCTCGAAGCCGTTGCCGCCGCAGGTCGGGCAGCGGCCGTCACCGGCGTTGAAGCTGAACATGCCGGCGGTGTAGCGGCGCTCCTGCGCCAGCGGCGCACGCGCGAACAGTTGACGGATCGCTTCCCAGGCGCCGACGTAGCTGGCCGGATTCGAGCGCGTCGTTTTGCCGATCGGCGACTGGTCGACCATCGCCACATCGGAAATCCAGTCGGCGCCGAGCAGCCGGTCGTGCTCGCCCGGCACTTCGGTCTGCCTGCCTTTCGTCTTGCACAGCGCCGGAAAGAGCACGTCGGCGACCAGCGTGCTCTTGCCGGAGCCGGAGACACCGGTCACCAGCACCAGGTGATTGAGCGGCAGTTCGACCGCGACGTTCTTCAGGTTGTGCTGGCGTGCCCCTTCGAGCAGCAGCTTCGGCGTGTTCGGCCGCACGTTGCGCGTGGCGTAGCCGCCCGTGGTCAGCAACGGCAGCTCGACCTGCTTGCGGCCGGACAGATACAGGCCGGTCAGCGTGTCGCCGCGCTGGATCTCAGCGGGCGTGCCGTTGAAGACGATCTCGCCGCCGCGCTCGCCCGGTCCGGGGCCGATGTCGATCATGCGATCGGCCGCCAGCATCACCTGCGGGTCGTGCTCGACCACCACCAGCGAGTTGCCGGCGTTGCGCAGCCGGTGCATCACCTCGATCACCCGGTGCATGTCGCGCGGGTGCAGCCCAATGCTCGGCTCGTCGAGCACGAACAGCGTGTTCACGAGCGAGGTGCCGAGGGCGGTGGTCAGGTTGATCCGCTGCACTTCGCCGCCGGACAGGGTGCGGCTCTGCCGGTCGAGCGTCAGATAGCCGAGGCCGACGTCGCAGAGGAATTTCAGCCGCGCCCGCACTTCGTCGAGCAGCAGTTCGGTGGCCTCGTCCATCACCCCGGTGAACGTCAGGCGGTCGAAGAAGCGCCGCACGCGCTCGATCGGCAGCAGCATCAGGTCGTGCATCGACAGGCCGGGCAGCGCGGCGAGCTGTGCGTCGCTCCACGCGGTGCCGATTGGCTGGTAGCGGTGGTAGCTGCCGGCCTGCGACGGCGCCAGCGCGGCATCCGCGTCGCCTTGGCTTCCGACCCGCCATAGCAATGCATCCGGCTTCAGCCGCGCCCCGGCGCATGCCGTGCACGGCGTGTAGGCGCGGTAGCGCGACAGCAGCACGCGCACGTGCATCTTGTAGGCCTTGCTTTCCAGCCAGCCGAAGAAGCGCTTGATGCCGTACCACTGCGTGTTCCACTTGCCGGAAAAGCCCGGCTCGCCCTGCATCACCCACTGCTTATGTTCGTCGGCCAGCAGGTTCCACGGCGTATCGAGCGGCACGCCGAACTTCGGCGCCAGCTTGACCATGTCGCGCTGGCAATCGGCGAAGCTCTTCGTCTGCCACGGCTTGACCGCGCCGTCGCGCAGCGTCTTGCGTTCGTCGGGGATCACCAGCCCGTAGTCGACGCCGATGATGCGGCCGAAGCCGCGGCAGGTGTCGCAGGCGCCGAGCGGCGAATTGAACGAGAACGTGCTCGGGTTCGGCTCGGCGTAGTGGATGTCGCAGTCGGCGCAGTGCAGGTCGTCGGAACATTTCCAGGTTTCGCGGGCGTTGCCGCCATCGTCGAGCACCTGCGCGTCGACGCGGCCGCCGCCGAAGCGCAAGGCGGACTCGAGCGCTTCCATCACCCGCTGCCGCTCGGCGCCACCCATGCGCAGCCGGTCCTGCACCACGTCAAGGATCTTCTCCGCAGCCTCTTCTTTCTTCGCGCCGCGTTTGCCCGACTTCGGCGCTGGCACGAGCGCAACTCCGCTGCGGCTGCCGAACACCCGCGTATAGCCCTGCGCTTCCAGGTGCGCGCGGATCTCGTCCTCGCTGAAGTTGACCGGCACCTGCACCGGAAAGGTCAGCACGATGCGCGGATCGCCGCTGGCCGCGCAGCGCTCGGCAAGCAAATCGAAAATGCTGCCCGGCGTGTCGCGCGCCACCCGCTTGCCGCAGCCGCGGCAGAAGAGCGTCCCGGCGCGCGCGTACAGCAGCTTGAGGTGGTCGTTCAGCTCGGTCATCGTGCCGACCGTCGAGCGCGACGTGCGCACGGGGTTGGTCTGGTCGATGGCGATCGCCGGCGGCACACCGTCGATCCGGTCGACCTGCGGCCGGTCCATGCGATCGAGAAACTGGCGCGCATAAGGCGAGAACGTCTCGACGTAGCGGCGCTGGCCTTCGGCGTACAGCGTGTCGAAGACCAGCGAACTCTTGCCCGAGCCCGAGACGCCGGTGACCACGATCAGCTCGCCGGTCGGCAGATCCAGGTCGAGGCTCTTCAGGTTGTTCTGCCGCGCACCGCGGATACGGATCGCGCGCGCGAGGTCGGTTCGATTCGGATCGTCGGGCATCGGTGGCGGGGATCACCGCGCCGAAAATGCGGCGCGAACCCGCTAGTGTAGGCAAGCGCGAGGCAAGTGCTGACCTCGGCGCAAATGCGGCCGCGTGCCCTTTATGGCTTTGCGGATTCGGCGCCCACCGTGCCGCTGGCCACGCTTCCCGCGGCGCGACGAAAATGGATCTTCTCCGGCGCCGTGGCGCCGCCGGTCATCACGAAGCTCATCGCCTCGTCGACCGTCCAGTCGGTGGGTGTCAACTGATCGAGCGGAACCATCTCGATGTAACCGGAAGTCGGGTTCGGCGACGTCGGTACATAAACGGCGGCGATGCGCTCGCCAGTCGTCTCGTCCTCGATCACGCGGGTGACGAAGCCGAGCGCGCGCATCTCCGGCGTCGGAAAGGCGATCAGCACCACGCGCTGCACGTCGGCCGGGCGGTCCTTGACCACGCTGAGAAAGCGCTTGGTGCCGCCGTAGATCGCAGCGACCAGCGGAATGCGCTGCACGACCGCTTCCAGCGCATCGAGGATGCGGCGGCCGATCAGGCGGCTGGCGAACCAGCCGAGCAGGACCAGCAGCGCCAGCGAGACCAGTGCAGCGAGCAGCGACTGGAACCACGATTCGAGCAGCCACTGCGCCAGCGGCGGCGAAAAAGCGCGCAGCGTGCGCGCCATCGCATTGACCCATGGCGTGCCAAGCCGCGACAACTGGGTGAACAGGAAGTCGAACACCAGCCAGGTGACCCACAGCGGTGCGGCGGTAATGACGCCGATCAACAGATAGCGCGGCGTCTGGCGCAATCTGGTTCTGGTCGAGTCCTTCATCGTCGATACCCTGGTGCGCAACGGCCTGCACATCGTAAGCGTTGCCGCCGGTCGTTTTCCCACCGGGGTCAAGAAACTCTGTGGCGCGGTTGCGGTCGATGGGAAGGCGTCGCGTGAGAGCGGCACAAAGCGCAGTGTGATCGGCGCTCGTTGGCCGCTGTGGCGCGGCCGGGCGATGCCTGACGGGATAGGCGCGCGAACCCCTACGCGGAGGCGGTGTCGTTGAGGGTGTGCTAAACCGCAGTGCGCCTGCCTCCGCAGAACACGAAAAAAGTGGCCAAACCTCCCGCTCATAACCTCTGGATCCGCCGCACGCTGTACGTGCTGGCGCTGGTCGCCGTGATCGCCGCCGTCGTCTGGTGGTTCGGCCGGCCGAAGCCGGTCGCGGTCGTGCTCGCCGAAGTCGGCCGCGGCACGGTCGAGGCGACGATCGCCAATACCCGCGCCGGCACGGTCGAGGCCTGCCAGCGCACCAAGCTGTCGCCGATTTCCGGCGGGCGGATCGAAGTGCTGGCGGTCAAGGAGGGCGATCGCGTCAAGAAAGGCCAGCTCCTGATGCAGCTGTGGAACGACGACCAGCAGGCGCAGATCGCGGTGGCCGCGGCGCAGTTGGAGACGGCGCGCACGCGGGTGGTGGAAGTGTGCACGCTGGCCGACAGCGCCGAACGCGAGGTCGAGCGGCAGACGGAGCTGCACGCAAAAGGCTTCGTCTCCGCCAACGCCATCGACAATGCGCGCGCGCAGGCGGACGCCCGGCGGGCGGCGTGCGTGACCGCACGCGCTGATATACGGCAGGCCGAAGCGAGCGTGCGGCTGGCGCGCGTACAGCGTGAACGCACCGAGCTGATCGCGCCGTTCGACGGCACGGTGGCCAAGATCGTCGGCGAGGTCGGCGAGTATTCGACGCCGTCACCGCCGGGCGTGGCCACGCCACCGGCGATCGACCTCATTGACGAGTCCTGCCTGTATGTGAAGGCGCCGATGGACGAAGTCGACGCGCCGAAGATCAGGATCGGCCAACCGGTGCGCATCACGCTCGATGCGCTGCCCAGGCAGTCGTTCCCCGGCAGGGTTAAACGGGTGGCTCCGTATGTGTCGGCGGTCGAGAAGCAGGCGCGCACCGTCGACATCGAGGCCACGTTCGATGATCCGGCCGCTGCCGGGCGGCTGCTGGTCGGCTACAGCGCCGATGTCGAAGTGATCCTCGACGTGCGCAAGGAGGTGCTGCGCGTGCCGACCTCGGCGCTGCTCGAAGGCAGGCGCGTGCTGCTGCTCGCCGACGACAAGCTGGTCGAGCGCAAGGTGAAGACGGGGCTCGCCAACTGGGAGCACACGGAGATTGTCGAAGGACTGGCCGCCGGCGATCGCATCGTCACGTCGCTCGAGCGCGAGGGCGTGAAGGCCGGCGCGACGGCAGAGGTCGAGCCGGCGAAAGCGGGCGGGTGAGTACGATGAGCGCCGCTCGGCCGCTCCGAAGGCGCATGCTCCCCCTTGGGGGGACAGCGCGCAGCGCGAAGGGGGCAGCATGAGCGCCGCCCGGCCGCTCCGAAGGCGCTTGCTCTCCCTTGGGGGGACAGCGCGCAGCGCGAAGGGGGCAGTATGAGCGCCGCCCGGCCGCAGATCGAACTGGCGGGTATCGAGCGCGTCTTCCATCTCGGCGACAGCGAGGTGCACGCGCTAGCCGGCATCAATCTGTCGATCGACGCCGGCGAATACCTGTCGGTGATGGGGCCGTCGGGCTCGGGCAAATCGACACTGCTGAACGTGCTCGGCCTGCTCGATTCGCCGGACGCCGGTACCTACCGGCTCGAAGGCCGCGACGTCACCACGCTGTCGGCGGCCGAGCAGGCGCGCGTGCGCAGCCGGCGCATCGGCTTCGTGTTCCAGAGTTTTCATCTGGTGCCGCGGCTGACCGCGGCGGAGAACATTGCGCTGCCGATGATGCTGGCTGGCATCGCACCGGCCGAGCGCACGGGGCAGGTTGAACGGGCACTCGCCGATTTCGGCCTGACTGATCGGGCGCGGCATCGGCCCGATGAACTGTCGGGCGGTCAGCGGCAGCGGGTGGCGATTGCGCGGGCCACGGTGATGCAGCCGGCGCTGCTGCTTGCCGACGAGCCGACCGGCAATCTGGATCGCAGCACTGGCGACGAAGTGATCCGCCTGCTCGAAGAACTGAATACGCGCGGCGTGACGCTGATCATGGTCACGCACGATCCGGGCATCGGCGAGCGCGCCCGCCGCCAGCTCTACATGGAAGACGGCGCGCTCAAGCGCGACTCGCGGCGTGCCGGGGCGAACATCCCGGCCGCCGGCAAGGCGCCGGCCGAGCAGGCGAACTGATGCGCACGCCGGATGTCCTCGCCTCAGCGATCGGCGCCGCCACCGGCAACCCGCTGCGCACATCGCTGCTGATGCTGGCGATGGCCATCGGCGTGGCGGCGGTCGTGGTGCTGACCTCGCTCGGCGACGGCGCCCGCCGTTATGTCGTGCGCGAATTCACCAACCTCGGCTCGAACCTCGTCATCGTGCTGCCCGGCCGAACGGCGACCGGCGGCGTCAATCCGGCCAGCGCCATCACCGCCACGCCGCGCGACCTGACGATCGATGACGCACGCGCGGTGGCCCGCGCCAGCAGCGTGCTGCGCGTAGCGCCGCTGACGGTCGGCACTTCCGAGTTCAGCGTCGGTGGCCGGCTGCGCGACACGATGATCGTCGGCACCACGGCGGAGTTCATCGACGTGCGTCGCTTCGATCTCGCCCAGGGGCGGTTCCTGCCGGCCGACGACTGGGACCGGGGCTCGCCGGTGATGGTGATCGGCGCCAAGCTGAGAGCCGAATTGTTCGGCGCCGAGCCCGCGCTGGGGCAGTTCGTGCGCATCGGCGACCGCCGCGTGCGCGTGATCGGCGTGCTCGCCGCCAGCGGCAGCGGGCTCGGCATGAACACCGACGAGATGGCGATCGTGCCGGTGGCGCTGGCGCAGGCGATGTTCAACACCAACACGCTGTTCCGCATTCTGGTCGAGGCGCGCGGCCGCGCGGCGATCGAGACGGCCAAGCGGCAGGCGACCGAAATCCTCAAGCAGCGCCACGGCGGTGAGGAGGATGTGACGGTGATCACCCAGGATGCCGTGCTCGCCACCTTCGATCGCCTGCTCGGCACACTGACGCTCGGCGTGGCCGGCATTGCGGCGATCAGCCTGGCGGTGGCCGGCATCCTGGTGATGAATGTGATGCTGGTGTCGGTCACCCAGCGACGCGCCGAGATCGGCCTGATGAAGGCGCTCGGCGGCAGCCAGGGCACGATCCGCCTGCTGTTCCTCGTCGAGGCGGCGCTGCTGTCGACCGCCGGCGCCATCGCCGGCTACCTGCTCGGCCTCCTCGGCGCCTGGGTGATCCGCACGCTCTATCCGACGCTGCCCGCCTATCCGCCCGACTGGGCAGTGCTGGCCGCGCTCGGCACCGCGCTCATCACCGGCGTGCTGTTCGGCGTGATGCCGGCGCGGCGGGCCGCCGCGCTCGATCCGGTACTGGCTCTGGCACGGCGATGAAAGTCGCCTCGTTCCGGCAGCGCAGATGATCGTCCGTGATTCGATCTTCCTGGCGCTGCGCGCCATCACCGCGCACCGGCTGCGCAGCTTTCTGACGCTGGGCGGCATTGCCGTGGGCATTGCCGCGGTGATCCTGCTGACTTCAATCGGTGAGGGCATCCATCGTTTCGTGCTGGCCGAGTTCTCGCAGTTCGGCACCAACGTGATCGGCATCTCGCCGGGCAAGGCGAAGGTCGGCGGCGGTCCGCCGTCCGGGCTGCCGACGTCGGTGCGGCCGCTGACGATCGATGATGCGGTCGCGCTAGAACGCGTGCCGCAGGTGGTCGGCGTGGTGCCGACGGCCTGGGGCAATGCCGAGGTAGCGGCCGGCGGACGGACACGGCGCACGTCGATTTACGGTGTCAGCGCGGCGGCGGACCGGGTGTTCAACATGACGGTTCGCGTCGGCCAGTTTCTGCCGCCGGAAGAGCCGGCGCAGGCGCGCGCGCTGGTGGTGCTCGGGCCGACGCTGAAGCGCGAGCTGTTCGGCAACGACAATGCGCTCGGCGCCAAGCTGCGCATCGCTGGCCTGCAGTTCCGCGTGATCGGCGTTCTGGAGCCGAAGGGCCAGTTCATCGGCATCGATCTGGACGACACCGCGTTCGTGCCGGCGGCGCGCGCGCTCGAATTGTTTAACCGCGAAGGGCTGTCGGAGATCAATCTTTCCTATGCGGAGGGCGTAGCGGTCGCACCGGTGGTGGCGGCGGTGAAGAACATCCTCTCTGCCCGCCACGGCCGCGAAGACTTCACGATCACCACGCAGGAAGAAATGCTGCGCACGCTGTCGAACGTCCTCGACATCCTGACCATGGCGGTCGCCGCATTGGGAAGCATCTCGCTGCTGGTCGGCTCGGTGGGCATTGTCACCATCATGACCATCGCCGTGGCCGAGCGCACCAACGAGATCGGCCTGATGGTCGCACTCGGCGCCGAGCGGCGCACGATCCTCGGCCTGTTTCTCGGCGAGGCGGTGGTGCTGGCAGTGCTCGGCGGACTGGCCGGGCTCATCATCGGCGTCGGCCTGGCACAGGTGCTGCAATTGACGGTGCCGGCGTTGCCGGTGCGTACGCCGGTCGACTACGCGGTGCTGGCGGTGGCAGCCAGTGGGCTGATTGGCTTGGTGGCCGGCGTCCTGCCGGCGCACCGCGCTTCGCGGCTCGATCCGGTCGAGGCGCTGCGTGCGGAATAATGGTTAGCGAACCAGCGGCTTCCGAGGGGCCAACGCCGCCTCCAGTCCGCGGCAAACCGATTCGCCAAAGGAGCGTGCATGGAGCAAGTAAAGACCTCACGTCATCGCGGCATCTACCCGGTGGTGCCGACCACCTTTGCCGACAACGGCGAGCTCGATCTGCCGAGCCAGAAACGCTGCGTCGATTTCATGATCGATGCGGGTTCCAATGGCCTGTGCATCCTGGCGAATTTCTCCGAGCAGTTCGCCCTGTCGGACGGCGAGCGCGACCTGCTGACAAGCACGATGCTCGAGCATGTGGCCGGCCGGGTGCCGGTGATCGTGACCACCACGCATTTCAGTACGAAGGTCTGTGCCGAACGCAGCCGGCGCGCACAGGACCTCGGCGCAGCGATGGTCATGGTGATGCCGCCGTACCACGGCGCCACGATCCGCGTGGCCGAAGGAAAGGTTGTCGAATTCTTTGCGGCGCTGTCGGCGGCGATCGACATCCCGATCATGATCCAGGACGCGCCGGTGGCCGGCACGCCGCTGCCGGCGGCGTTGCTGGCGAAGATGGCGCGCGAGATCCAGCACGTCGCCTACTTCAAGATCGAAACGCCGGGCGCAACGGCCAAGCTGCGCGAGCTGATCCGGCTCGGCGGCGAGGCCGTCGAGGGACCGTGGGACGGCGAAGAAGGCATCACGCTGCTACCCGACCTCGACGCGGGTGCCACCGGATCGATGACCGGCGGCGGCTATCCGGACGGGATGAGGCGCATCTTCGACGCCTTCGCCCGTGGCGAGCGCGAGGCTGCCGCCGCCGAGTATCAACGCTGGCTGCCGCTGATCAACTACGAGAACCGCCAGTGCGGCCTGCTTGCCGCCAAGGCGCTGATGAAGGAGGGCGGCGTGATCGCCTGCGAAGCGCCACGCGCGCCGTTTCCGCCGCTGCACCCCGATACCCGCGCCGGGTTGATAGCGACGGCGCGCCGCCTCGATCCGCTGGTGCTGCGCTGGAGCCGTTGAGAAGCAGTCCGCGAAGATTGATCGTGCCAATCGGGGAGGCCGCCTGCATGGCCTTCGCCGGCCGGCGGTTCGGTTGCCGTCGCCCGGACGAAGACTGCAAGCCGGTATCCGCCCGAGCGGGCGCCACTCGGCGAAGGAACTCGCTGCCCGCCGCGCTAATGCAGCGCTGGCCTACGCGGAGCAGGGCGTCGAGCGCGCCGGTTGAGCGGCCGATGAGTGGCCGTGCGACAGCGCCGCAGGCAGCGCCCTGATCGCTGCCCACAGTCGATCAATCAGCTCGTTCATGGCTTGTTGCCGCAGGTCGAGTGCGCGTTGCCGATAGGCGTCGAAGTCGACATTTCGAAGATCGGGGATGTTCATCGCGGCCTCCTGGTGGGTGGCATGCGGATCATTGATCCGTTGACGAGACCTTAATTAATGCCATCGAGGCATACAATCCAGCCATCCGGCACAGGATTGATGAGTTCATGGCAAAAGCGGGCAGCGACCGCGCACTGGAACTCGCCGCTTTGGTGGCCTCGGTCGAGCACGGCGGCTTCTCCGCCGCCGCACGGATGCTCGGGGTCACGCCGTCAGCGGTGTCAAAGACGATCACCCGGCTCGAAATGCGGCTCGGCGTGCGCCTGCTGAACCGGACCACCCGCAAGCTGACGCCGACGCCCGAGGGCGAAACGCTGTTCGCGCGCGGCCGCCAGATCCTCGGCGAACTCGATGAGGCCGAACTGGAGGTCACCCGCGCGCGCACTACGCCGCGCGGGCTGTTGCGCGTGCATACGCTGATGGCACTGGGACTGCACCAGTTGCCGCCGGTGCTGCCGGAATTCCTGCGCCGTTATCCCGAAGTGCAGATCGAGCTGTCGATCTCGGACCGGCTGGTCGATCTGGTCGAGGAAGGTGGCGACCTCGCCATCCGCAGCGGTCGGCTGCCGGACTCGACGCTGGTCGCGCGCAAGATCTGCGAGTCCGAACGCCTGATCTGCGCGGCGCCGTCTTACCTGAAGCGGCACGGCACACCGCGCACGCCGGAACAGCTGCTGCAGCACAACTGCATCGTCATCAGCGGCTATCCGCAACTACGCCGCTGGCCTTTCGACGACGCCGCCAGTCGCGACGGCATCCGCACCATCGAGGTCCGCGGCAGCGTGTCGGCCAACAACGCCGAGAACGTGCTGCAGATGGCACTGCTCGGAGTGGGCATCGTGCGCCTCGGCGACATGGTCACTGCCCAGCACATCGCTTCGCGCCGGCTGGTGCCGATCCTGACCGATGTTCATCACGTCGAACCCTTGCCGCTGCACGCGGTGTAT
>JBFINI010000047.1:0-12972 GCA_041611275.1 Burkholderiaceae bacterium | reverse complement strand
CGCCGAGCAGCGCGCAGCCGACGACGAGCCAAGTGGCGCGAGCGATGTGGCGGATCACCATCGGCCGGGCCCCGAAGTCTCGTGACCACCGTGGATGCGCGTCTTCAGTCCGGGCTTGCCGGCGTGGCACAGGTCGCAGCGATCGGCGGCCCAGGCGATCTGTCCGTTGTGGCACATGCCGCAGAAGCGACCGGCGGTGATGTCGTCCATCGTCACCTCATTGGCGCCGGCACGCATTTCGAAACCGAGTTCGAAATGACAGACCTTGCAGCGGAAGCGGATGCGGTGAAACCAGTGCGGAAAAATCACCGGCCGCACGCCCTCCTTTTCCGAGCGGCGATTCAGCACCACGTCGCCGTACTCGGCCTGCACGACTGTCGGCAGCGCAGCGATCAGCGCGATCGCCAGTGCGAAGGTCGCCAAGAGGCTCCGCATCACCGGCCGCTCCGTTGCCGCGGCGTGTTGTGACAGCGGCTGCATTCGGTCAGCGGGAAGGCCACCGCGCCGTGGCACACGCCACACTGCTCGCCCTGCAGGATCTGGAACATCGACAGCCGATTGGCCCCGGCCTTCGGCAGGAACAGCTTGTCGTGACAATTGCTGCAGTCGAGCCACAGCGTGTGCGCGCGGTGCGGGAAGCGCACCATCGGCGTGCCGCCATTGCGGTTCAGCAGGATGTCGTCTTCGCGGATGCGGATCGGCGTGCCGGGCCGCAGCGCCGCGCGCGGGCTGATCTGGCCCTTTTCGAGTGCATCGACCCAGCGCACCTGATTGCCAGCGGTATCCGGCGCCAGCGGCCGCAGCGCCTGCGCGGGCTCCTGCTTCAACTGCAGCGCCGGACTGGCCGGGTCGTGCAATCCGTCAGCACCCAGCGTCATCCATTTGCGCGCGTCGGCCTTGGACTGCGCCGCCGCCGGCGGCGCGGCGACGAGCGTCAACGCCACCAACATCACGAGTTTCGGCAGGGCCCATCGCACGCCGCACCCACGTGGTCAGCCCGGGATATAGATGCCGGCATTGCGAATCGCCCGCACCAGTTCACCGGTCGAGTCCTCAAGCAGCTTGATCGCCTCGGCGTGCGCGCCGCGCGCGGCGGCGCTGTCGGCCTGCGAACGCAGACCGGCAGCACGCTCAACGGCGCGACCGACATTCGCATCGGCGCCGCGCTTGTTCTCGATCAGCAACTGCACCAGCATCCGGTGCGTGTCATTGCGATCGACTTCGTAGTGATACTCGTCCTCCTTGCTGTCGAACTTCAGCGTGCGCACCAGCGTGTCGCCGGTACGCATTGAGCTGATCGACGCCTTGGCCGCCAGATAGGCTTCATCAAGCCGCGCCCTGGCCTGAATCAGGTTGTCCGTCTCCGCCAGCGCCTGCGCTTCGGTGAGCAGCCGTTCGACCGTGCGGCTGGCTTCCTTTGCGCCCGGCATGTCGGGTTTCTCAGCGGCGATGCGCCGCTGCGCGGCGAGCAGCGAGCGGACGCTCTCGCGCCGCGAGTCGAAGTCGTTGCGCGCCTTCTCGGCCATCACCTTCTCGGGCGCGGCCAGCCGCACGGCTTCGAACATCAGCATGCTCGCCTCTGGAAGCAGCACGGAGGCGCGCTGCAGGTCGCCGGCGTCGAACGCCCGCTGAGCCTGCCGGTGCACCTCGCGCGCCTTCTGGCGCTGCGCCGCCGCCCGCGTGTCGCCACTGGCGTCGATCTGCTTGGCGGCGGTCGACTTCTCGATCAGCACACCGACGGCCGCCAGGCGCGACTCCAGGCGCGCACGATCGACCGTCGCCGGCTGCTGTGCCAGCGCCGGCAGCGCCAACAGCCAAAGTGCGATCGCGATAATCCTGCGCATCACTGACTCACCGCTTCGCGGCCGCCGGTTCGGGCGGCATGTCGGTCGGCACGACGACACCAGCCAGCGCCAGCGCCCGCTGCAACTGCTCGGTGCCGGCGCGCAGCGCGCGCATCGCAGCGTTGTGGTCGCGCTTCTCGGCGTGCGCATGCGCCTGCTCGCGCAGCGACACGTTGCGCGCGACATGCGCCTCGATCGCGCGCGCGGCGCTTGCCGGCGGACGCAGTTCTGTCAGCGCGATCGGAATCAGCTCGGCATAGCTGCGGTTGCGGTCCAACTCGAAGACGAACTCCTCGGCCGGAGAATCGAAGCGCTGCGCGTACAGGATCGTCGCCGATCCGAGCAGCCGCGACAGCCCGCCGATCAAGCCGCGCTCGGCGTGCTGCGCCGAGCGGATCGCCGGCCCGAACTGCTCGGCGGCAGCCAGCGTCTTCGCATCGTCGATCAACGCATCGACGCGTTCGAGCTCGGCTTCGAAGGCTGATTCCTTCTCCAGCGTCGTCGCCTTGGGACGATGCCGCAGGTACGAAGCGCGCAGCGACTCGACGCCGCCGATCAGCCGCGCGAATTCGAAGCGTTCGGCGATCGCCCGCCGGCTCGCATCCGGCACGCGCTGGCGCGCCTTGCTGGCGCTGCCGATCGCGTAGTCGAGCATCCGTTCGGCGCCGATCGGATCGCCAGCGCGCAGCAGCGACAGGGCGTGCTCGTAATGCTCGCGCGCGCCGTCGAGCAATTCAACGGCCTGCGTGTCGCGGCTGGCCTTGATGCGCTCGGTGGTCGCGGTGTCGTCGAACAGCTTGCGGACAAACTCGGCTTTCTGCTGCACCGTCAGGCGCGCCTCCGGCACGCTCTGCGCGAAGGCGCTCGCCGTACACAGCACCGACACCGCAAGAAAACGCTTCATCGCAGTCTCCCCTCAGCGGGCCGCCGTCGCCGCGGCATCCTTCTTCTGCGCATGGCACAGCCGGCACTCGGACACCGGAAACGCCACCTTGCCGTGACAGACGCCGCACTTCTGCCCGAGGAGGATCGCCGCCATGCTGATCTGGTTGGCGCCTTTCTGCGGGATGAAGATCGCCGGATGGCAGTTCGAGCAGTCGAGCCATTCGGTGTGCTGCTTGTGCGGGAAGATCACGTTGGGCATCGTGCCCTTGACCTCGCGCACGATGTTCAGATCCATCACCGTGCCCTGCGCCTTCGAATCCGCCTTGTCCCAGCGCGGCGCGATCTTGTTCTGCGACAGCGCGGCCACCCAGTTGACGCGGTTGCCGCCTGATCCCGACGGCAGCAGCGTGAACGACGCCATCGGCGCCTGCAGCGCCAGCGTGCCGTCGTGCTGCGGGTCGTGAATGCCGTCACGGCTCGGCGGCGGATTGTTGGCTGCCGGCGGCCGCAACAGCCGGTTGAACGCATTGACGTCGGCGGCCGCGTCCCCGGTGGTGTTGGTGGCCGGCGCAGCCGTGGCGACGGGCGCGCTCACCGCCGGCGCGACGGCATTCGGTGCGGCCGGCGCGGGTGCTGCCGGTGCCGCTGCGCGCGCCGTTTCGGTGCGTGCCGGCGCGGGCCTCGGTGCGCGCTCCGCCGGTGCTGCCGCCTTCGTGGCAGCAGGCTTGACCGCGGCCAGCATGTAGTCGACGGCGGCCTTGACTTCGGCGTCACTCAGGTCCGAGCGGCCGCCGCGTGGCGGCATTCCACGCGTATTGCCCTCGAGCGCGACCTTGTACAGCGCGGCAGCGCCGCGCGCCAGCCGCGCCTGCCAGTCCTGCGCGTTGCCGTACTTCGGCGCACCGGCGATGCCGGCCGCATGGCAGGCGACGCAGGCCTTGTCGTAGACGGCTTTGCCCGATTGCGCCTGCGCACCAGCGGCAGCAGCAAGCAGCATAACCGCGATCGAACGGAGTAGCGAGGTCATCATGGCCGGCTCACTTGCGTTGCGGCTGTGCCGACGGCAACCGCAAGGTCGTGCTCTCGTGCACCTGTGTGGCGGTGCCGGGCTGGCCCGAGTGGCACAGGCCGCAGTTTTCGATGCCCCAGGCGATCTGCCCGTTGTGGCAGGCGCCGCAGTACTGGCCGTCGATGATCTTCAGCATGTTGATGTCGTTGCCGCCGGCCTGGAACCTGAAGCCGAGATCGGCATGGCAGACCTTGCAGCGGAAGCGGATGCGGTGGAACCAGTGCGGAAAGACCGCTGGCCGCACGCCGGCCTTGTCCGAATGGTTGTTGATGACGACGTCGCCGTATTCGGCGCTTGCCGGCAACGGCGCGGCGAGCAGCAGCGCAGCGAAGAGGCCCGCCGTCGAACAGAGCAGGCTGAGCAGTGCTTTCCTGGTTTTGAAAAACGACATGGGCGGTTTTCTTGATATTGAGAGAATTTCGGTAGCCACGCTGCGAGAACACTCAGAATCCAAAGCGGCGCGTCACGCTCACGTAGACCGAAGCATTTTTCTTGCCATCGATTTCGGCCAGACGCAGGATGAGCCGCGACTCCAGCCGGCCGACCAGATGTTCGAGTCGCTGCTCGAGCGACCAGCTGGCTTGGTCGCGCAACGCGTTCGGGTCGCCCTCGAGGCGGGAATCGACCGCGTTGTCGTAGGCGGTGAACTGCGCCGTGTAGCGCAGCCGCGGCACGCCGAAGACGCGCGCATGGTGATACGAAGCGGTGCCGCTGAGGTTGCGCTGCTCGCGGCGCCCCGTTTCGTTGGCCAGCGTCTGCCGCGTCGCCTGCCAGGTCAGGTTGGCGTTGAACGACGAGTACTGTCCCGGCCGCCACTGCCCGGACAGCTGTACGTTCAGCAGCTGGAACTCGCCGGGGTTGTTGCCGTAGGTGCGCGTATCGCCAACCGAGACCCCGGCGAACGCCGACAGCCCCTGTGCGGCGTTGTAGCGCCATGACGCGGCCGCGTTGTGCGAGATCGATTGCGAAGCACCGGCAAGGCTGTCCTCGACGACCGATCCGTTCTGGCCGACGCTGAAGCTCAGCGCGGTGGCGTCGCCGCCGAAGGTGGTCACCAACTGGTGGCCGGCAGCGACGCTGCCGACCTGCTGCGAGCCTTCGATGCCGCCGGTCTGGTTGGCGACGGTCACCGAAGTCTGCGCGGTGTAGCTGGCCGGGCCCCAGCGGCGCGGGTCGATCTGGTACTGCGCGCCGATCGCCTGCGAGCTGAACGTGCGCGTCTCGTTGCCGGTGTCGAACGTCGAGGCGCCGAGCGAGGCGAAGGTGTTCAGGTTCCGGCTGAATCGGTAGTTGGCCGACGAGTTCAGCGACGCCGTGCGACTGCTGCTGTCGGCACCGCCCGCGCGCGTGCTCGCATCGCTCAGGCGCGCCGAGGCGAGCACGGTCAGCGGCGAATCGGCCTCGCCGCGCCAGTTCAGGAAGCTCGTCACCTGGCGCAGATCGAAGACCGATCTGCCGGCATCGCCGGCGCCGAAGCGGCGCTCGTCACGGTTGACGGTGGCCATGCTGTCGACCGACAGCGTGGCCGCGGGCCGGTAGTTGTGCAGCAGCGCCAGGCGCGCTAGTCGTGCCCCGAGATCATCGTCGGAGCGATCGTTTTCGCTGTAACTGGCGTTGACCTGCAGCTGGTGGCGCAGCCACGAATAGTTGGCCGAGCCTTGGAGCACATCGACGCGGTCGCGACCGAAGCTGTCCGAGGTCAGCACGCTGTGGTCGTAGGAAGCCGAGTACGAGGACGCGCCGCCGAGAGGCCGATAGTTCTGCCGCAGGGTCAGCCGCGTGCTGCGGTAATCGGTGCCGGTCAGGTCACCGCTGCTGCGACTGTCGCTGACGTCGAAGTTCAGTTGGAACGGAAAACGGCTGACCGGAAACACGCCGAGCTCGAAGCGGCCGGTCGCACCGCGCGTGTTGACGCTGCGCGCCGCCGTGCCGTCGATGCTGTCCTGGCGCTCCTGGGAAAGGAAAAGACCGAGGCCGCCGGCGATCTGGATGAACCACGGCTGCCAGATGTAGCTGGCGGCGTCGAGCGTCAATTGCTCGGTCGTCTGCGCCGAACGCGGCTGCCCTTCGAACTCGCGCAGCTGGTAGGCGAGGCCGAGCGCGCCGCCCCAGCGGATCGGCGCCAGCTGCCACTTGGCCGCCGGAGCGGCGCCCGGCTGCGCAGCGGCGTCCATCTGCTGAGTCTGCGCGTCGACAGCGGCCGCGACGAGCGGCGTGCTCAGCAGCGCGGCAAGCCGGACGGAGACGCGGCGACGCACGGACACATGGCACTCCTCATCACCGGCAGATCGCCCGCATCATTCGTGCCAGCCACCGACGCCCCTGTGGCGCGGCGCGGAACCGGCAGGCGACGTGCGGTAATGGCGTGAGTACCGCGTCGCTCAGTTCGCCCTGGCCGCGGTCGCCGATCCCGGTACGCCCGGATAGCGTGAGGCGTCGACGACCTTAACTGCAGCCGCCGCGCGCAGCCCGGCGATGAACGTGGCGAATGCCTCGTCGGCGGCTTCGCGCCGCCACAGTTGTTCGACGCGCTCGCGCACATCGTCGAAGTCGCGCTGCCGTGCCACCTTACGATCGTCGACGCGCAGCAGCGCGATACCTTCGAGCACGGTAATCGGCTCGGAGAGGCTGCCGGGCACAAGCTTGTCGACGGTGTCCTGCACCGGTTCGGGCAGCATTCCGCGATGCAGGTAGCCCATGTCGCCGCCCTTCTCGGCGCTGCCGTCAGCCGAATGCAGTCGCGCCAATTCAGCGAATTCGGCGCCGCGCGCAAGCCGGGCGCGGATCGACGCCGCTTCCTCGCGCGCCTGGTCCCAGGCGGCCTTCGGCGACGACGGGTCGACTTTCAGCAGGATCACCGAGACCTTCACCCGCTCCGGCTCGGTGAACTTTTCCTTGTGTTCAGCGTAGTACTGGCGCAGCGCCGCTTCGTCCGGCGTGCCCACCTCGCGCACTTGCGCCTCGAGCCGCTCGATGACACTGCGCTTCTCGAGCTCGGCGATCAGCGCCGGCAGCATCTCGGCCTTCATCCGCGGCCATTGCGGGCTGTTGCCATAGCGCCGCTCGTAGCCCTGTACCTGCGCGTCGATCCTGCCGCGATCAGGCACGATGTTCCGCCTCGCCGCCTCTTCGGCGAGCAGGATGCGGTTGATCAGCTGGTCGCCGACCTCGCGCTTCAGTGCCTCGACCTCGGCGACAGGCGCCTGCCGGTGATAGAAACGGTTGCGCTGGGCCACCGCGAAGGCGGCGTCGTACTCGGCCGCGCTGATCACCGCCGTGCCGACGGTGGCGAACACGGGAGCCGCCGGCTGCTGTGCGGCGGCCGCCGCCGACAGCAGCGCCAGGCTGGCAAGAAGCAAGGGGAGTTGCAGCATCATCGATCCTCCACAAGAAAACGGGCCGGATCGTCGCCGCTCCGGCCCGCGTGGCTTCGCATTGCGATCAGCGCGCCATGCCGCTTACTTGTTGTGGCAGGCCAGGCACACGGCACTGCCGGTGTTCTGGCGGCGCAGGAAGGTGGCGTTGGCGGTGTGCGGATCGTGGCAGCTGGCGCATTCGACCGACGGGCCGACCCCAGCGCCCGTCCGCACGGGTTCGAAGTCGCGCGAGTACAGGATCATGTCGGTCTTGTCCCGGTTGCCGGAGTTGCCGACGGCGCCGCTGTCGACCCACCAGACGCGCTGCGAATTGATTACGCTGTTCGTCAGCGTATTGAAATCCGAATCGACACAGTTTGCCGTCGTCAGGTTCGTCGTGTTGACGCCGCCGCCGCAGTACTGGATGCCGATCGGGTGATCGTTGCGCAGGTCGGTACCGAGCATCGCGATGAAGCCGGCACCGTTCTGCAGGAAGCCATCGGCGTTGACCCGACCAGTTGTCGTATCCCAGGTGTAGCCGCGGCCGGCAGCGCCGCCGCCAGTGGTGTCGTGCCCGCCGGAACCCGGTGCATTGATGATGTTGTCCATCGCCTGCGTGCCGTCATGACAGGACAGACAGGCGATCGACACCGAGCCGCCGGCGGCGCCCGGCTGCAGCACCCCGCCGTCGATCGTGCTCGACGTCGTCGTGTCGTAGACCTGGTAGGTCGTCGTGGCCGGCGTGGCCTTGTTCCACAGCGGTGCAGACGTCATGCTGGTGTTCGACCCGTGCGGCGTGTGGCAGAAGACGCAGATCTCTTCCGTGCCCGCCGTCACGCGGTTGTTGCCCGCCGTGCCCGTCGTGCCGAGGTTGTGCTTGGTGGTTGCGATCTGCGCCGCCGCGTGCGAACCGATAGCCGCCAAAGCGGCGATGGCGATCACCTTGGCGACGGCACTGAACGTGCGACTGATCTTGAAGTCTTTCATCGTCGTCCCTTTTTGATAGTCCTCCACCCGCGTCCTCTCCGTGCCCGGGGTTCGGGTGTCCCCCCGCCGGCAATTGATCTGATGCAGCTTCCGTGCCAGAGCGCGCGGCGCGGCCGATTTTTCTCAACATCAGGATGAACGAACTGCGAAAAACCCGGCGCCGCCCGACTTCGGGCATTCCGTGTAACGGTCTGCGTAACGAACCGGCGCGGTCGCTCTCAGTTCAGAGATCGCTCGCTGTCCCGCCGATGGGAATCAGTTCTTGCCTTTGGTGTTGACGGTGCTTCTGGCGACGAAGAATCCCTGCCCGGCGGCGAGACCCACCGGACGGAACACCTCGACCTTGCGAAACCACTGGTCGACCATGTAGACGCGGCCATCCTCGTCGACGTAGATGCCGGACGGCAGCATGTACTTGGCCGGCCCATCGACCTCGGAGCGCCCACCGATGTACATCAGCAGTTCGCCGTCCGGACTGAAGATCTGGAAGTTGCCGAAGGCCGTATCGACGACGTAAAGATTGCCCTCGCGATCGGCGGCGATCTCCTTCGGCCGCGCGAAGTTGCCGAGCTGGCGGCCGACCGCGCCGAAGCCCTGCAGGTACTTGCCGTTGCGATCGAAGACCTGAACCCGGAAGTTGCCGCCGTCGACGACGTAGAGCTGCCCGTCCTTGCCGATTGCCAGATCGCGCGGCAGGTTGAATTCACCGGGCCCGGTACCGCGCTTGCCGATGTCCTGCAGATGCTCGCCGCTGATGGCGTCGAAGACGCGGACGCGGTGGTTTTCTGAGGCCACACCGCCGATGTCGACCACATAGATGCGGCGGCCGTCAGCGTCGACGGTGACGCTGGCGAGCCGGTCGAAGAACTGCGGACCACCGACCTTGCGCAGGAACTTGCCGTCACGGTCGTAGACCAATACGGCGCGCAACGTCACGTCGGCGACATAGAGACTGCCGCGGCCGTCGACATCGATACCCAGCGGCTTGGCCAGCCGGCCCGGCTCTTCGCTGCCGATCGTGAAATGCCGGCCTTCGGGCACGTCGAAGACGGTGACGAAGCGCTCGACCGAGTCCGACAGGAACATCCGCCCCTTGTGGACCGCGACCGCGTACGGCTTGGCCAGCCCGGCGCCGCGCAGCGCTTCGCCGGTCAAGGTGCGGCGCAGCCGCGCTTCATTGGTATCGGGCACCACGTCGGCGCTCGAGTAGATCGACCGCTCGTAGACGAAGCGTGGCGTATCCGGCGGTCCCGGGAAGACGACCGGATCACTGCGCCGCTGTGACACCTCGGGCACCTGCGCGCAGCCGGCCAGCATGCCTAGGGCAAGCAGCGTCAGCCAGGCCGTTCGCACGGGTTGGCAACGCGGTGCAGACCTCGGTGAAGGCATCATCTCGGCACTCCTTCCAACGGCCAGTCCCGCGTCACGAATCGTGACAACTCAGGCACAGGCGACTGCCTTCGTTGCTGATGCGCAGGAACATCGGGTTGTCGTTATGCGGGTCGTGGCAGGTCGCGCACTCGACCGTCGGCGCAGCGGATTGCAGCGTCGAGGCCTCGCCATCCGCTGTGAACAGCGGTAGATCGTTGCGCGTACGCCGCGCAGAATTCGGCGAGGTGGCGATCCACCATGCCGCGCGCTCGTTGATCACGCCGCGCGACGCGGCACGAAAGCCGGCGACCGCCGAAGTGCCCGGCGGCCGGCGGTCGGGCAGGTCATGCGCCGGCAATGTCGTATCGACCGTTCGTGGCTGCTGCAGTGAGGGCAGCGGCGACTGGGGACCGGGGATGCCGGCGTAGCCGATACCGACTGGGTGATCGTTCGGCGAGCCGCCGACCACCGGTGCCTGGCTGGCATCGTGGCACGACATGCACAGCAGCGACGCGCCGCCTTCGAAGGTCGATGCCTCGACCGTCGTCGCGCCATATACGCTGAATGGCCGCATCCGGCTGCTCTGCCAGCGGGGTGCCAGTGCCGCCTCGGCACGGGCACCCATCGGTGCGTGGCAGTAGACGCAGGTGGCTGTCTGATCGTCGGCCTTGCGCAGCAGCGCATCGCGCATGTCGTGCGCAGGATTGCGGCTCTGCGCCGCCGCCGGCGGCAGCGCGCAGGCCAGCCATGCAGCGGCCATCAGCACCGTCCGACCGGCATGCCGGGTCACCTGAGCCGCCGTCCGAGCGATCTTGCTGCCGTCGAGATCGGCGCGCGCCGACCCCGCTATTTGGCTTGGCCCAGCATGAAATCCACCGCGGCCCAAATATCGGCATCGCTGAGCGCGCCGTTGCCGCCGTTGGCCGGCATCGCGCCTTTGCCTTTGATCACCGAACTGACGAGCGCCTCCTTGCCCGCAGCGAGCCGCGATTTCCACGCGCCCTTGTCTTCGAGCTTCGGCGCGCCGGCCACGCCGGCAGCGTGACAGACGGCACACGTCTGCGCGTACACCGCCTTGCCATCGGCAGCCCAGGCCGGCAGCGCGACGAGCGCACCGGAAATGGCAATCAGCATCGTTGTTTTGGTCATCGCAATCCTCTTTTCAGACAGAGCTCGTAGAGACGCCGGCGTCTGCCAATGACCAGCATGCGGCGCCTCGCTGCCATCTGAAATAGCAATGCCTGTGCCCGGTACTGCGGCACAGCCCGGTGCAGGCGCACGGCTTGCTTGTACCCGTGACAACAGCACGCGGACCACGTCGCCCCCGAAGGGCGCGCTATCAAAGATGAGACAAGTCGTATCGATCTTTCCAGGAATCGGGAATGTCCGGCGGTTCGTACTTGCCGCCGCCGCGCTCGCCTGCTTCAGCGCCTCGGCGCAGAGCCCGGTTGCGCGAGAAACCGGCCAGATCCGGCCAGACCTGCTCTATCACAACTACTGCTCGGTCTGTCACGGCGACAAGGGCGACGGCCGCAGCCGCGCGCGCAGCAGCCTGGTGCCGCCGCCGCGCGACTTCACCGAAGCGTCGGCGCTGAAGAGCCTGACGCGCGAGACGATGATTGCCATCACGACGCACGGCAAGCCGGGCACCGCGATGGTCGGCTGGTCGACGCAACTGTCGCCGCGCGAGGTCGAGGCCGTGGTCGACTACATCCGCGAATCCTTCATGGCGCCGCGCCAGAACCCGGCATTCGCGCGCGGCCGCGCCGTCTATGCGCAGTTCTGCCTGATGTGCCACGGCAACCGCGGCCAGGGCGGCAGCCACGGCCCGATGAGCACGCGCGATCTGTCGACGCCGCAGGCGCGCGTCGAGCTGTCGCGTGAACGGCTGCTGTCGACGGCCAGGTCCGAATCGCATCGGCAGACGGCCGGCATCGGCAACCGGATCGGCGACATCGACCTCGCTGCGGCAGTCGACTTCATTCGCATCGAGTTCATGGCCACGCAGACCGCATCGGTGTCGGGCACGCAGGCGCATGGCGGTCGCGCCGGTGAGGCGACTGCGGCTGCTGCAACGGCGCCGGCGAGCGTCAGCATGACGCTGCCGTTTCCCAGCGGCCTGGTCGGCAACGCCAAGCGCGGCAAGGCGTTCTATGACGCCAACTGCGCGACCTGCCACGGCGTGAAGGGCGACGCGCAGGGTCCGCGAGCCTACTTCATCAATCCGAAGCCGCGCAATTTCCTGACCGAGAAATCGCGCGTCAACTACAA
Organism: Burkholderiaceae bacterium; assembly: GCA_041611275.1. GTDB lineage: Bacteria > Pseudomonadota > Gammaproteobacteria > Burkholderiales > Burkholderiaceae_F > JADJWR01. Next base: position 1,189 of record JBFINI010000047.1, on the reverse strand, counting down.
CCGGCCGGCGCTGTTCGCGGCGGTGTCGGTCGGATCGCTCGGCTCGGAGATGCCGGCCTGGAACAAGGTGATCGACGAGCAGCAGATCGCCGACGTCGCCGAATACGTCTTCTCGGCATTCATCAAGCCGCCGACGCAGAAGGCCAAGCGATGAATACGCTCGTTCGCGCCGCGCTCTGCCTGGGCGTGCTGGCGGTCGCCGCCTGCCGGCCCACGGAACCGGCGCCGCCGACGCCCGCGGCAGAAGCAGGCGCCGGCATCGCCAGCGCCTGGCACGAGGCCGGACGCAAGATCTACAACTTCCGCTGCTACTACTGCCACGGCTATTCGGGCGACGCGCAGACGCTGGCCGCGCGCTTCATCACGCCGCCGCCGCGCAGCTTCCAGCAGACGGACCCGACGCAGCTGGCGCGCCTATCGATGCTCGAGACCGTTCGCGACGGCCGCGCGGGCACCGCGATGGCCGCCTTCGGCATGACGTTGAACGAGCGCGAGATCGAGGCGGTAGTCGATTTCGTGCGCGAGGAATTCATGACCCGCAAGGCCCTGAATACCCGTTATCACACCGCCGAGAACGGCTGGCCCGACCATTCACGCTACGCAGCAGCGTTTCCGTTCGCCACCGGCGCGATCGCGCTGGATGGCCCGTGGGACGAACTCGACGAAACACAGGTCGCCGGTAAGCGCCTGTATCTGTCCGCCTGCATCAGCTGCCATGACCGATCGCAGGTGACTGAGCTCGGCGAGCCATGGGCGCTGCGCGGCGTGTCGTATCCGCCCGGCAATTACGAGGAGGGAGACGAGCACCACAAAGGGCCCGGTGCGCACGAGAAGGACGAAGGCGACCCCTACGAGCTGCACGAGGAGCCGCCGCAACTGGCCGGGCTCACCGCGCAGGAGAAGACCGGCGAGCGGCTGTTCCAGGCCAACTGCGCGCACTGTCATGCGGCGGACGGCACCGGTCGCAACTGGATCGGCAGTTTCCTGCAACCGCCGCCGCCTGATTTCAAGGCAAACGACATGGCTCCTCGACTGACTCACGCGTTTGTGCTTGCGGTCACGCGCGACGGCCTGCCCGGAACATCGATGCCGGCGTGGAAGGATGTCATGCCGGCACGCGAAGTCGCCGCGGTTGCCGCCTATGTCGAACGCGCGTGGGGGCCGCGCGCGGACTCACCCGTCCGCACGG
>JBFINI010000046.1:0-13027 GCA_041611275.1 Burkholderiaceae bacterium | reverse complement strand
GATCGCCCTCGACGGCGACGCGAGCGATGGCGTCACGAATCCGCTCCAGTTCGGCGTCGGTCAGTTCCTTGACTTTCTTCGCGAACGGGACGTTGGCGGCTTCGAGGATCGCGCGTGAACGCGCACGACCGATGCCGTAGATCGCAGTCAGGCCGATTTCGGCATGCTGCTGCGGCGGAATGTTGATGCCTGCGATACGAGCCATCTGGTTACCTCAATTCACGCGAAAGACTTGGCGCTCATCCCTGGCGCTGCTTGTGCCGCGGATCGGTGCAGATCACGCGCACGACGCGATTGCGGCGGATGATCTTGCACTTGCGACACATCTTCTTGACCGAAGCATTCACTTTCATCGGTTTCTCCTGCCGCGCTACTTGGCGCGGAAAACAATTCTGGCCCGGCTCAGGTCGTAGGGGGTCATCTCGACCGTGACCTTGTCTCCCGGAAGGATGCGGATGTAGTGCATCCTCATCTTTCCGGAAATATGGCCGAGCACCACATGGCCATTTTCCAGCTTTACTCGAAAAGTCGCGTTGGGCAGCTTATCGAGGATCTCGCCCTGCATCTGGATGACATCATCCTTGGCCATCTCGGGTGCTCAGACTCCGCCCGCGCTAACGCGGCATCCCCGGGCCGAAGCCCTTGAAATTCGCCTTCTTCAGCAAGCTCTCATACTGATGAGTCATCAGGTAGGCCTGCACTTGCGACATGAAGTCCATCGTCACCACCACCACGATCAGCAGCGATGTACCGCCGAAATAGAAAGGCACCGAAAAGCGCAGGTTCAGAAATTCGGGCACCAAACACACGAGCGTGATGTAGATGGCCCCGGCCAGCGTGAGCCGCATCAGGATCTTGTCGATGTAGCGCGCGGTCTGGTCGCCTGGCCGGATGCCCGGCACGAAGGCGCCACTCTTCTTCAGGTTGTCCGCCGTTTCCTTGCTGTTGAACACCAGCGCGGTGTAGAAGAAACAGAAGAAGATGATCAGCCCCGCGTACAACAGGATGTAAAGCGGCTGGCCGGGCGACAGCGCCCCGGCAAGATCGCGGATCCAGCGCGTCGCATCGCCGGTGGTGAACCAGCCGGCCAGCGTGGCCGGGAACAGAATCAGCGATGAGGCGAAGATCGGCGGGATGACGCCCGACATGTTGATCTTCAGCGGCAGGTGCGAACTCTGCCCGCCGTAGACCTTGTTGCCAACCTGGCGCTTGGCGTAGTTGACCAGAATCTTGCGCTGGCCACGCTCGACGAAGACGACGAATGCGGTGACCAGCAGGATCAGTGCGATGATGAAAATAGCCGCCAGCGGGCCGATCGCGCCGGTGCGCACCAACTCGAACAGGCCGCCGATCGCGCTCGGAAGGCCGGCGACGATACCGGCGAAGATCAGGATCGAGATGCCGTTGCCGAGCCCCCGCTCAGTGATCTGTTCGCCCAGCCACATCAGGAACATCGTCCCGGTCACCAGCGACACCATGCAGATGAAGATGAACATGTAGCCGGGGCTCAGCACCAGGCCCTGCTGCGACTGCAGCGCGACCGAAATGCCGTAGGACTGCACCAGCGCCAGACCGAGCGTGGCGTAGCGGGTGTACTGAGTAATCTTTCGCCTGCCCGATTCGCCTTCCTTGCGCAGCGCCTCCAGCGATGGCAGCACGTAAGTGAGCATCTGGAAGATGATCGACGCCGAGATGTACGGCATGATTCCCAGCGCGAATACCGAGAAGCGCGACAGCGCACCGCCGGAAAACATGTTGAACAGGCCGAGGATGCCGCCCTGCTGCGAATTGAATAGCTGGCGTAGCTGATCCGGGTCGATGCCGGGTACCGGGATGTGCGTACCGATCCGGTAAACGACGAGCGCCAGCAACAGGAAGCCCAGGCGACGCTTCAGGTCGCCGTACTTGCCTGTCTTGCCCAGAGTTGCCGGAATATTGGCCACGCGGTTCCTTGTTAGCGTTACTTCGCCGCCGGCTTGCCGGCTTTCTTCGGCGCCGCTTCGCCGGTCGGCTTGGCTGCCTTCTTGGCTGCCGGTGCAGCGGCCTTCGGCGCGGCCGACTGCTGCTCGACGGCTTGCCGAATCGCTGCTTCCCTGGCCTTGCGCCGGCTGGCCAGTCGTTCGGCCTTCTTGCCGACCGGCTTGACCGCGGCCTCAACTTCCACTTGGCCGCCAGCAGCTTCAATCGCTGCCTTGGCGCCCTTGGTCACGCCAATGCCGCGCACCACGACGCGGCGCGCGATTTCGCCAGACTTGATTACGCGCGCGTCGAGCGCCAGCGCCGAAACCACGCCAGCCTGCTTCAGCACCATGAGATCAATCTCATCAGCACCGAGCTTGTGCAGCTCGGATAGCCGCACGACGTCGACGAACCGGCGCGACAGCGACGTGAATCCGCGCTTCGGCAAGCGCCGGTGCAGCGGCATTTGGCCGCCCTCAAAGCCGACCTTGTGAAAGCCGCCGGCGCGCGCCTTCTGGCCCTTGTGGCCGCGGCCGGCCGTCTTGCCCCAGCCACTGCCGATGCCGCGGCCAACGCGGTGGCGGTCGCTTTTCGAGCCTGGCGCCGGTTTCAGATCATTCAATCGCATCGTTATCTTCCTTCGCATCGGTCAGTCGACCCGCACCAGGAACGCCACCTTGGTGATCATCCCGCGCACAGCCGGAGTGTCTTCCAGCTCGCGCGTCTGGCGCATCTTTTTCAGGCCGAGACCGCGAACAGTGGCTTGGTGATCGGCCTTGGCACTGATCGGGCTCTTGATCAGCGTGACCTTCAACGTCTTCTTCGTCATGACCCTGCCCTCAACCGATCAGCTCTTCGACTGACTTGCCGCGCTTGGCAGCGATCTCGGACGGCGTGCGCAGCTCGGTCAGCGCATTCAGCGTGGCTCGCACCAAGTTGTACGGGTTGGTCGAGCCGTGCGACTTGGCCACGACGTTGCGCACGCCCATGACGTCGAACACGGCACGCATCGGACCGCCTGCTTTGACGCCAGCACCGTCCGCCGCCGGCGCCAGCATCACTTTGGAGGCGCCATGTTTACCTTCGACCGGGTGGTGCAACGTACCGTTCTTTAGCGGCACCCGCTGCATGCCACGACGAGCCTTTTCCATCGCCTTCTGCACGGCGACCGGCACCTCGCGCGCTTTACCTTTGCCCATGCCGATGCGGCCATCGCCATCGCCAACCACGGTCAGCGCCGCAAAGCCGAGAATCCGACCGCCCTTGACGACTTTGGTCACTCGGTTGACGGCGATCATCTTTTCTTTCAGGCCGTCGTCGCGCTCCTGGTTCGGGACGCCCTTCGGTTGCACTCTTGCCATGTCTGCCCCTTAGAACTTCAAGCCGCCTTCACGGGCAGCGTCGGCAAGCGCCCTGACGCGACCGTGATAGCGATAACCGGCGCGGTCAAAAGCAACCCGCTCGATGCCCGCGGCCTTGGCTTTCTGCGCCAGCCGTGCCCCGACAATCTTCGCCGCCGCTGCGTTGCCGCCTTTGCCCTTGGTGCCGGCCAACTGGCTGCGCACTTCGGCCTCAACGGTCGAAGCCGTCACCAGTACCTTGCCACCATCGGCGGAAATCACGCTGGCGTAGATGTTCAGGTTGCTGCGAAACACCGCCAGGCGGTTTTCCCGCGCCAGATCGATGCGCACGCGCGTCGCCCGGGCGCGGCGCAGACGGGTAAGTTTCTTGTCACTCATCAGTCACTCCGCGCCTTACTTCTTCTTGGTCTCTTTCAGAATCACCGCCTCGTTTGCGTAACGCACGCCCTTGCCCTTGTACGGCTCGGGTGGCTTGTGCCCACGCACCTCAGCGGCAACTTGGCCGACCTTCTGCTTGTCGGCGCCCTTGATCAGGATTTCGGTTTGCGATGGCGTCTCCGCCTTCACTCCGGCCGGAAGCTGGTACACGATGGGATGCGAAAATCCCAGTGACAGGTTCAGCTTGTCGCCCTGAGCCTGCGCGCGATAACCGACGCCGACCAGCGTCAGCTTGCGCTCGAAGCCCTTGCTCACGCCTTGCACCATGCCGGCGACAAGTGCCCGCATCGTGCCGCTCATGGCCCTGGCCGCTGGCGTTTCATCAGCGGCGACGAACGTAACGCGGCCGTCACCAACAGCGACCTTTACCAGCGGTGACGCGGGCCGCGATAGGGTCCCCATTGGCCCCTTGACCGTGATCGCGGCGCCACTGATCTGGGCTTCGACGCCCTTGCCCAGCATTACCGGAACCTTTGCAACTCGTGACATCGACGTTCTCCCGCTAGGCGATCAGGCGACGTAACACAGCACTTCACCGCCGACGCCCTGGGTACGCGCGCGCCGGTCAGTCATGACGCCGCGCGAGGTCGACACGATCGCCACGCCCAATCCGTTCATGACCTGCGGGATCTTGTCGCGGTTCTTGTAGATGCGCAGCCCGGGACGCGAAACTCGCTCAATGCGCTCGATGACGGGACGGCCCGCGTAGTACTTCAGACCAATGGCGAGTTGCGGCTTGCCCGCGTTCGGGTCAACCTTGAAGCCTTCGATGTAGCCCTCGTCAGTCAGCACCTGGGCGATGGCCACCTTCAGCTTCGACGACGGCATCACCACTTCGGTCTTCTCGACTCGCTGCGCATTGCGGATGCGCGTCAGCATGTCGGCGATCGGATCACTCATGCTCATCGATGCAATCTCCTCGCTTACCAGCTGGCCTTGACCAAACCAGGAATATCGCCACGCAGTGCCGCCTCGCGGATCTTGTTGCGTGCCAGACCAAACTTGCGGAAGGTGCCGCGCGGACGCCCCGTCAGTCCGCAACGGTTGCGCAGCCGCGTCGGATTCGCGTTGCGCGGCAGCGCCTGCAGTTGCCGTTGCGCCTCAAGTCGCTCATCCATGGACAACGTCTGATCGACGATCTGCGCCTTGAGGGCCTTGCGCTTGGCGTCGTATTTCTTGACCAGCGCCAAACGCTTACCTTCGCGGTTCTTCAATGAGAGCTTTGCCAATTTGTACCCCGCCTCTAGTTGCGGAAGGGAAAGCGGAATGCGGAGAGCAGCGCCTTGGCTTCCTCGTCCGACTTCGCGGTCGTGGTGATGCTGATGTTCATCCCCCGCAGCTTGTCGATCTTGTCGTACTCGATTTCCGGAAAGATGATCTGTTCCTTCAGGCCGATGTTGTAGTTGCCCCTGCCATCGAAGGCACGGCCGGATACGCCGCGGAAGTCACGCACGCGGGGCAGCGCGATTGTGACCAGCCGATCGAGGAACTCATACATCCGCGCGCCGCGCAAGGTGACCATGCAACCGATCGCCATGCCCTGGCGAATCTTAAAATTGGCAATCGCCTTGCGCGCCTTGGTGACTACGGGCTTCTGCCCGGCGATCTTGGTCATGTCGCCGACCGCAGCGTCGATGTTCTTCTTGTCGACGACCGCCTCCCCGACTCCCATGTTCAGCGTGATCTTGACGATCCGCGGCACCTGCATCGCCGACGAGTAGCCGAACTGCTTGGTCAGCTGCGGTACGACTGTCTCGCGATACTGATTCAAAAAACGGGCCATCGCGCTCTCCTCAGCTCTTCGCCCCGACGACGGCGCCATTGCTCTTGAACACGCGCACCTTCTTGCCGTCGACGACCTTGAATGCGATCCGGTCGCCTTTCTTCGTTGCCGCGTTGAAAAGCATTAGATTCGACTCGTCGATCGCCATCGTCTTGTCGATGATCCCGCCGGCGACTCCCTTCATCGGATTCGGCCGCACATGCTTCTTGGCGATGCCGACCCCTTCAACGGTCACGTGCGTGGGATCGATTCGAGCCAGCACGACACCGCGCTTGCCCTTGTCCCGGCCCGAGATGACGACGACCTCGTCGCCCTTGCGGATACGTTCCATCGCCCCTCCTACAGAACTTCCGGCGCCAGCGAAACGATCTTCATGAAGCGTTCGGTGCGCAGCTCGCGCGTCACCGGCCCGAAGATGCGGGTGCCGATCGGCTCCAGCTTGTTGTTCAGCAGGACTGCTGCATTGCTGTCGAACTTGATCGCCGAACCGTCCGGTCGACGCAGGCCGCTGGCCGTGCGAACGACTACTGCCGAGTAGACCTCGCCCTTCTTCACACGGCCGCGCGGCGCAGCTTCCTTGACGGTCACCTTGATGACATCGCCGACGTTGGCGTAGCGCCGCTTACTGCCGCCGAGCACCTTGATACACATCACCGAACGAGCGCCGGTGTTATCGGCGACGTCGAGCATCGTCTGCATCTGAATCATTTTTGTCCCAACTTGTCACGCATGCCACGTTGCGGCGAAGCGGACAGTTTTGGTCCCGTTGTTTCGGGTGGATGAACCGCACCAACAGACTTGCCTGATCTCCGCCGTCGCGGAGGCGCTCGCCGCAGGTTCGGTCCCGGTTGCCTGCCTTAATGCGACCGGCCGATCGGAAGGCCGGAACGCGGAAAGCTTTGGATGATAGCGAAGTCGCTGCCGTGCAGCAAGTTCATACCTGAATGGCCTGCTGGACGACCCGTCTGACGGTCCAAGCCTTGGTCTTTGAGATCGGCCGGGTCTCCGCGATTTCCACCAGGTCACCCTCGTTGACCTGGTTTCCTTCGTCATGCGCGTGGTACTTGGTCGTTCGCACGACGTACTTGCCATAGACAGGATGCTTGACGCGGCGCTCGACACGCACGGTGACCGTCTTGTCCATCTTGTTGCTGACCACGCGTCCAACCAGGGTCCGCGCCGGATTCTTGGTTTCTGCTGTCATTTCGCGGCCGCCTTCTCGCCGAGCACCATCCGCACGCGCGCGATATCCCGTCGTACATTGCGAATCTGGCTCGTGTTCTGCAGTTGCTGCGTCGCCTTCTGCATGCGCAGCGAGAACTGCGCTTTCAGAAGGTCTTGCAGCTCTTTAGTTAGCGCGGCCGCATCCTTGGACCGCAGTTCTTTCGCTTCCATCGGTTCCTCCGGCAATCAGCGCTTACATGCCGAGCTGGCGCGTGACGACGATCGTCTTCAATGGCAACTTGGCAGCCGCAAGCGCAAAGGCCTCGCGCGCCAGCGCCTCGTTGACGCCATCCATTTCGTACAACACCTTGCCCGGCGTGATTTCAGCGACCCAATACTCTGGGTTGCCCTTGCCGTTGCCCATGCGTACCTCTGCCGGTTTCTGGGAGATCGGCTTATCCGGAAATATCCGTATCCAGATGCGGCCGCCCCGCTTGATATGGCGGGTGATCGCCCGGCGCGCGGCCTCGATTTGGCGCGCAGTCAGACGGCCACGTTCGGTCGCCTTCAGCCCGAACTCGCCGAACGCGACATGTGCGCCACGCGTGGCCAAGCCCCGATTGCGGCCCTTGTGTTCCTTGCGATATTTGCGTCGCGACGGTTGCAGCATCTGTCAATCTCCGTTGTCACGCTTCGCCATCGGACTTCTTGTCCGTTGTCGGCTTGGCCGCGGCCTTGCGCACACGCTTGACAGCCGGTTTTGCAGCTGCCTCGTCCTTGGTCGACGAGTCGGCCGGTGCTTCGGTGCGCCCGGCCTCAGCGCGGGGCGCCTCGCCACGGCGCGGCGCTCGGCGCGGGCCGGCCGGACGACGACCCGCCGGCCTTCGGTCGTCGCGCTCGGGCGTCGGCGTCGTCTCGGGTGAAGCCGCCGCCGGCGCGTCGCCGCGACCCAGCGTGTCGCCCTTGTATACCCACACCTTCACGCCGATCACACCGTAAGTTGTCTTGGCCTCCGAAAAGCCGTAATCGATGTCGGCACGCAGGGTGTGCAGCGGCACACGGCCTTCGCGATACCACTCGGTACGAGCGATCTCGATGCCGTTCAGGCGGCCGGCGCTCATGATCTTTATGCCCTGCGCGCCCAGGCGCATTGCATTTTGCATCGCACGCTTCATCGCGCGGCGGAACATGATCCGTTTCTCAAGCTGCTGAGTGATTGAGTCGGCGATCAGCTGCGCGTCGACCTCGGGCTTGCGGATCTCGTCGATGTTGACGTGGACCGGCACGCCGAGCATCTTCTGAAGATCGGTCTTGAGCGCCTCGATATCCTCGCCCTTCTTGCCGATGACTACGCCCGGACGGGCGGAAAAGATTGTGATCCGCGCGTTCTTCGCTGGCCGCTCGATCAAGATGCGGCCGACCGAGGCGCTGCGCAGACGCTTCTTCAGATATTCGCGGACTCGCAGATCTTCGCCGAGCATCCGGCCAAAATCGGTGCCGGTTGCAAACCAGCGCGAGTTCCAGTTACGCGAAACCGCGAGGCGGAAGCCGGTGGGGTTGATCTTTTGTCCCATGTATCACCCTATTTCTGTTTCGCGTCGCCGACGGTCACGAACACGTGGCAGCTCTTCTTTTCTATGCGCGTACCTCGCCCCTTGGCCCGCGCGGAGAAACGCCGTAATACCGGGCCTTGCTCGACATAGATCTTCGTCACGCGCAATTCGTCGATGTCGGCGCCGTCGTTGTGCTCGGCGTTGGCAATCGCCGACTCAAGCGCCTTGCGGATGATCGCGGCCGCCTTTTTCTGCGTAAAGGCGAGGATGTTCAGCGCCTTGTCGACAGGCTTGCCGCGGATCAGATCCGCCACTATCCGGCCCTTCTGCGCCGACAGTCTGACGCCTCGGACCGCTGCAGTCGTTTCCATCATCAACTCCTACTTCTTCGCGGGCGCCGCCGTCTTTCTGTCGGCTGCATGGCCCTTGAAGGTACGCGTCAGTGCGAATTCGCCGAGCTTGTGGCCGACCATCTGCTCGGTGACGTACACCGGCACGTGCTGTTTGCCGTTATGCACGGCAATCGTCAAGCCAATGAAGTCGGGAACCACCGTCGACCGCCGCGACCAAGTACGAATGGGCTTCTTGTCCTTGCCGGCGACGGCTGCTTCGACCTTCTTCAGCAGGTGCCCGTCAACAAACGGGCCTTTCTTCAATGAACGGGACATCGGCGACCTCTACTTGCGATTGCGACGCTGCACGATCAGCGCATCGGTCCGTTTGTTGTTGCGAGTGCGATAACCCTTGGTAAGCGTGCCCCAGGGGCTGACCGGATCACGCTTCGTCCCGGTGCGACCCTCGCCGCCGCCGTGCGGGTGGTCGATGGGATTCATCGCCACTCCGCGAACGGTCGGGCGCACACCGCGCCAGCGCATCGCACCAGCCTTGCCGAACTGACGCAGGCTGTTTTCCTCGTTGCCGACCTCACCGATCGTGGCGCGACAGTCGATTAGGACCCTGCGAATTTCGCCGGAACGAAGTCGTAACTGTGCGTAGCTGCCCTCGCGCGCCAGCAATTGCACCGAGGTACCCGCCGCGCGCGCCAGCTGCGCACCCTTGCCGGGCAGCATCTCGACACAGTGAATCGTCGTGCCAACCGAGATGTTTCGCACCGGCAGCGAGTTACCGACGCGGATCGGCGCGTCCTGTCCGCTTACCACTTCGGCGCCAACCGCAATCCCCTTCGGCGCGATGATGTAGCGGCGCTCGCCGTCCGCGTAGCAGACGAGCGCCAGATTGGCGGACCGGTTTGGATCGTATTCCAATCGCTCGATCTTGCCGGCCACACCGTCCTTGTTGCGCTTGAAGTCGACAATCCGGTAGTGGCGCTTGTGACCGCCGCCCTGGTGTCGCGTTGTGATCCGGCCCTGATTGTTCCGGCCCGAGCCGCGCACCGTCTTCTCAACCAGGGACGCCAGCGGCTTGCCCTTGTGCAGTAGCGGACTCACGACCTTGACCAGCGCACGCCGGCCGGCCGAGGTCGGCTTGACTTTGACGAGCGGCATCAGCTGCCCTCCTGCGCAAAATTGATCTCCTGCCCGGGCTTCAGGCTCACGTAGGCCTTGCGAACGGTGCCGCGCACGCCGGCAAAGCGCCCGACGCGCTTGCTTTTGCCCTTGCGGTTAAGGATCGAGACGCTTTCAACCTGCACCTTGAACAGGCTCTCAACCGCGGCTTTGACTTCCTGCTTGGTCGCCGATTGCAGAACACGAAATGCAATTTGGTTGCGCTTTTCGGCCAGCATCGTGCTCTTCTCGGAAATGATGGGCGCCAGCAGAACGCTGTAAAGACGTTCGTTGTTCATCCCCACATCTCCTCCAGTTTGGCCACCGCCCCTTTTGTCACGACGACCTTCTTATAGTGGATTAGGGACAGCGGATCAGCGTAGCGCGGCTCAACGACCAACACGTTCTTCAGGTTGCGCGACGCCAAAAGCAGGTTTTCATCCATGACATCGGTGATCACCAGGGCAGAGTCGAGTCCCATTGCTCTTAGCTTCGCGGCCAGCAGTTTGGTTTTCGGCGCCTCGACCGTCAGGTCGTCGATCACCGCGATTCGACCTTCGGCAGCCAGCTTCGAAAGAATCGAGCACAGGCCGACCCGATACATTTTCTTGTTGACCTTGTGCGAGAAATTCTCGTCGGGCGAATTCGGGAAGGCGCGGCCGCCACCACGCCAGATCGGACTCGAGGTCATGCCGGCGCGCGCCCGACCCGTACCTTTTTGCCGCCATGGCTTCTTGGTCGAGTGCTTGACCATTGCGCGGTCCTTCTGAGCTCGCGTGCCCTGCCGCGCATTGGCTTGATAGGCAACAACGAGTTGATGAACCAGCGCTTCGTTGAAGTCGCGTCCGAAAACGGTCGCCGGTGCGGGCATCGTCGCCGTCAACTCGCCCTTGGCGTTCAGTACTTGAAGTTCCATCGGCTGCCCCCTAGCCCTTGACTGCCGGTCGAACGATAACCTTGCCGCCAGCAGCGCCGGGAACCGCGCCACGCACAAGCAGCAGCTGACGCTCCTTGTCGATGCGTGCAATGACTAGATTCTGCGTCGTGCGCTGGGCGTCACCGAGATGGCCGGCCATGCGTTTACCGGGCATCACCCGGCCCGGATCCTGCCGCATACCGATCGAGCCCGGCGCATTGGTCGACACTGAGTTACCGTGTGACGCGCGGTTCGACGAAAAGTGGTGGCGCTTGATGACGCCAGCAAAGCCCTTGCCGATTGTCACGCCCGTGACATCGACTTTCTGGCCCTCGCTGAACAGGTCAATCGATAACGTCGCGCCCGGTTTGAACTCGCCGGCACGCGATTCGTCGACATGGAATTCCTTGAGAACCTCGCCCGCTTCGGCGCCGGCTTTGGCGAAGTGACCCGCCAGCGGCTTGACGACACGGGACGCCCGGCGCGCGCCATACGCGACCTGAACAGCGCTGTAACCGTCAACGGCTACCGAACGAACCTGGGTCACACGGTTGTTCGACACGTCCAGTACCGTCACGGGAACCGATTCACCGTCGGCCGTGAAAATGCGCGTCATGCCGACCTTGCGCCCGAGCAGCCCCAGGCGACTGGCAGACGGCGAACCCGTCTGAGTCTGTTCGCTCATCGTTTTCTCCCAACCCCGGCTTCGATTGGCCGGGACCGATATTCGTCGCCGCCAGAAGACAGCTGGCGCACTTGCCGACGGAAAGCTTTGGATTTTATCCGAGCAAGGCTAGGCCTCGCAAGCCGACTCTGTTGTCGCCAGCTGACTACTGGACTTTGATTTCCACGTCCACCCCTGCCGGCAGATCCAGTTTCATCAATGCGTCGACGGTCTTGTCGGTCGGATCGATGATGTCCATTAACCTTTGGTGCGTTCGCATTTCGAACTGGTCGCGCGAGGTCTTGTTCACATGCGGCGAACGCAGGATGTCGAAGCGCTGAATCCGTGTCGGCAGCGGCACCGGGCCGCGCACAACCGCGCCGGTCCGCTTGGCGGTATCGACGATTTCCACCGCCGACTGGTCGATCAGTTTGTAGTCATACGCCTTCAGTCGGATGCGGATGCGTTGGCTTTGCATGTTGTTCCCTTCAAAGAGCGCGGCGGCGCGCGCGGCGCCGCCAAGTGTTGTGATCCGTAATCGGACCGATCTGCCTATTCGACGATTTTTGCCACGACGCCGGCGCCGACGGTGCGGCCGCCCTCGCGCACGGCAAAGCGCAAGCCTTCTTCCATCGCGATCGGCGCAATCAGCGCCACGTCCATCGTGATGTTGTCGCCCGGCATCACCATCTCGGTGCCCGCCGGCAGCTGAATCGAGCCGGTCACATCCGTGGTGCGGAAGTAAAACTGCGGCCGATAGCCATTGAAAAACGGCGTGTGCCGCCCGCCTTCCTCCTTGCTCAGCACATAGACCTCGGCGCTGAACTTGGTGTGCGGGGTGATCGTGCCCGGCTTGGCCAGCACCTGCCCCCGCTCAACCTCCTCGCGCTTGGTGCCGCGCAGCAGCACCCCGACATTGTCGCCCGCCTGGCCCTGATCGAGCAGCTTGCGGAACATCTCCACCCCGGTGCAGGTGGTCTTGACCGTGGGCCGGATGCCGACAATCTCGATCTCCTCGCCGACCTTGACCACACCTCGCTCGACCCGCCCGGTGACCACCGTGCCGCGACCCGAGATCGAGAACACGTCCTCGATCGGCATCAGAAACGGCTGGTCGATGGCCCGCTCCGGCGTCGGGATGTAGCTGTCCAGCGCGTCGGCCAGCTTGATGATCGAGCCTTCGCCCATCTCACCCTTGTCGCCTTCCAGCGCCTTCAGGGCCGAGCCCTTAATGATCGGGATGTCATCGCCCGGGAAGTTGTACTTACCCAGCAGTTCGCGCACTTCCATCTCGACCAGCTCGAGCAGCTCGGCATCGTCGACCATGTCGCATTTGTTCATGTAGACGATGATGTAGGGCACGCCGACCTGGCGGGCCAGCAGGATGTGTTCGCGCGTCTGCGGCATCGGGCCGTCCGCGGCCGAAACCACCAGAATGGCGCCGTCCATCTGGGCGGCACCGGTGATCATGTTCTTGACGTAGTCGGCGTGGCCCGGGCAGTCGATGTGGGCGTAGTGCCGAGATTCGGATTCGTACTCCACGTGCGAAGTGGCGATGGTGAGAATCTTGGTCGCATCGCGGCGGCCCTGTGATTCCGAAGCCTTGGCCACTTCGTCGTAGCCCTTGAAGGTCGCCAGTCCCTTGGACGCCTGTACCGCCGTGATGGCCGCGGTCAACGTCGTC
>JBFINI010000045.1:0-13156 GCA_041611275.1 Burkholderiaceae bacterium | reverse complement strand
GACGTGCAGGTCCATCGCGCAGTTCAGCGCCGTCTGGCCGCCCATCGTCGGCAGGATGGCATGGGGCTTTTCCTTGGCAATGATCCGTTCGACCACTTGCCAGGTGATGGGCTCGATGTAGGTGACATCCGCCGTGCCCGGGTCGGTCATGATCGTCGCCGGGTTCGAGTTGACCAGGATGACCTTGTAGCCCTCCTGCTTCAGTGCCTTGCAGGCCTGCGCGCCCGAGTAATCGAACTCGCAGGCCTGGCCGATGACGATCGGCCCGGCGCCGATGATCAGGATCGAATGGAGGTCGGTGCGTTTGGGCATGGGTTTCCTAGATCGGCCACTGGCGCCAGGTCTGCGGCGGCATCCAGGTGACCTGCTGCGGATCACGGGCGTTCACCTGTCCGGCGCGCACGCGCGCCTCGACCTGCGGCCGGATCTCGGCGAACGACGCGGCGCGCCCGCCGATCGCTGCACCGATCGCGTTGTTGTGCCGGTCCATCTGGCTGCTGGAATGATCCGAGAACTCCATCACTTTGGTCACCCAGTGCACGGCGCGCGGCGAAATCGTGTAAGCGAGCACGGCGCTGGCCAGCGCGTGCCGGTAAGCGTCCTGCGGCCCGTGTCGCGGTCCCGGCAAACCGGAACCGAGACTGTGCCAATAGACATAGCCGAGCAGCGCCACCGGATAGGCCGCCAGCAGTGCCGCCAGCACCAGCCACCGCGGCCAGCGTCGGCGTCCGCCGATCGCCTGCGGCAGAGTCTCGACGACGGTAGCTGACACCGGCTCAGGCATAGTTGGTCGGCGCCAGCCGCCGCTCGACCAGCTCGATCAGGATGTGGATCACCTTGATATGCAGTTCCTGCACACGGTCGGCATAGCGACCGCCCGGGGTGACGATGGCCAGATCCGCCAAACTGGCGAGCGGTGTGCCGTCGCGGCCGGTCAGCGCGATGACCTTCATCTGCTGCTCACGCGCGGCCTGCGCCGCAGCGAGCACGTTCTTGCTGCTGCCGCTGGTACTGATCGCCAGCAGCGCGTCGCCAGGGCGTCCGTGCGCGCGCACGAAGCGGGCGAAGACCTGCTCATAGCCGTAGTCGTTGCCGACACAGGACAGATGCCCGGGGTCGCTGATCGCCAGCGCCGCGTAGCCAGGCCGGTCATCGCGGAAGCGGCCGGTCAGCTCCTCGGCAAAATGCATCGCATCG
This sequence comes from Burkholderiaceae bacterium, assembly GCA_041611275.1. Lineage (GTDB taxonomy): Bacteria > Pseudomonadota > Gammaproteobacteria > Burkholderiales > Burkholderiaceae_F > JADJWR01. The sequence continues at coordinate 11,959 of JBFINI010000045.1, read as the reverse complement.
CACATCGAGCCACCGTTGCCGCACGAATAAATGCGGCCGCCGTCGGTAAACGTCGCCGCCAGCAACTCGCCTGCCTGTTCAATTCGCGCCAGCATCGCATCATTGGCGCGCAGCTGGTCGAGCGCTGCCGCGGCCTCGTCGAGCGCCGCCCGCACGGTATAGGTCATGCTGCCCCCTTTTCCGCGGGCGCTGTCCCTCCGAGGCGGAGCCGAGCGCCTTCCGACGGTAAAGCGGCACTCATCGCCGCTCCTGCATCAGGTTGATGAATTGATCGAACAGGTAGCCGATGTCATGCGGGCCCGGGCTCGCCTCCGGATGGCCCTGGAAGCAGAACGCCGGCCGATCGGTGCGACGGAAACCCTGCAACGAACCATCGAACAGCGACACGTGCGTGACCCTGCAGTTGCCAGGCAGCGAGGCTGGATCAACCGCAAAGCCGTGGTTCTGCGAGGTGATCGCCACGCGCTGCGATTCGAGGTCCTGTACCGGATGATTGGCGCCGTGATGGCCGAACTTCATCTTCAGCGTCCGGCCACCGGACGCCAGCCCCATGATCTGGTGGCCGAGACAGATGCCGAAGGTCGGTAGATTCGCAGCCATCAACTCGCGCGCGGCTTCGATGGCGTAGCCACACGGCTGCGGATCGCCGGGACCGTTGGACAGGAAAACGCCATCGGGCTTCAGGCGCCGCACGTCGGCGGCGGGAGTCTGCGCCGGCACCACCGTGACGCGACAGCCACGACTGGCCAGCAAGCGCAGGATATTGCGCTTGACGCCAAAATCGTAGGCGACGACATGCAGCGTTGCCGAGTCCAGTCGGCCATAGCCGGCACCAAGCCGCCACGCCGTCTCGGTCCATTCGTAGGGCGCGTTGACTGAAACAACTTTCGCCAGGTCGAGCCCGGCCATGCCCGGAAAGGAACGCGCCAGTTCGATCGCCCGCGCTTCATCGGTGCCAACCAGGATGCTGCCCGCCTGCGCGCCCTTGTCGCGCAGAATGCGCGTCAATTCGCGGGTATCGATATCCGCAATCGCCACTACGTTTTCGCGCCGCAAATAGTCGGGCAGCGATTCACCAGCGCGAAAATTCGAATGTACGCGCGGCAGATCGCGAACGATCAGCCCGGCGGCATAGACGCGATCGGATTCGACATCCTCGGCGTTGGTACCGGTGTTGCCGATGTGCGGGTAGGTCAGCGTGACGATCTGCCGGCAGTAGCTCGGGTCGGTCAGAATTTCCTGATAGCCGGTCATCGCCGTGTTGAAGACGACCTCGCCCACGGTATGGCCGGCCGCGCCGATGGCCAGGCCGCGAAAGATCGTCCCGTCGGCCAGCGCCAGAAGCGCCGCGGGGCGGGAAATGTCGATCAGGGAAGACAAGCGGGCTCCTCGAATCCGCCGGCAGCCAGCGCCACCGGCGCAGCGCCTTGCCCCGACCCGCCGGGCGCGGGCACACGGACAACGAAGCGCCGATTTAACGCGCGAATTATATCGTTGCCCCTCGAGCGGCCGGCCGCTTGTGCCAGCCGGCGAGCGGCGGCGCCTTAGCTACATCTTTTCCGTCTCGCCCGAGCGCGGCTGCCATTTCATCAGCCGCTGCTCGACGATGCCCACGGCCTTGTCGAGCACCAGCGCGAAAGCGGTCAGCACCAGGATGCCGGCCATCACGGTGTTGATGTCGAACGTGCCCTCAGCCTGCAGGATCAGGTAGCCAACGCCGCTGGCCGAGCCGAGATATTCGCCAACCACCGCGCCGACGAAGGCCAAGCCGACCGACGTATGCAACGAAGAGAACACCCAGCTCATTGCACTCGGCAGGTAAACGTGTCGCAACAGCTGCTGCTGGCCGGCGCCGAGCATCCTGGCATTGGCCAGCACCGTCGGGCTCACCTCCTTGACGCCCTGATAGACGTTGAAGAAGACAATGAAGAACACCAGTGTGAAGCCGAGCGCGACCTTCGAGGCGATGCCCAGACCGAACCACACCGCGAAGATCGGCGCCAGGATGATCCGTGGCATCGAATTGAACGCCTTGATGTACGGGTCGAAGATTGCCGCTGCCAGCGGGCTCAAGGCCAGCCACATGCCCATCATCAGGCCGGCAACCGTGCCGATCGCAAAAGCCAGCACCGTCTCGACGAGCGTGATCCACAAGTGGGGATAGATGTCGCGCTTGACGGCGAACCATTGCCAGATGCGGGCAAAGATCTTCAGCGGCTCGCCCAGGAAAAAGGCGGCGTCGTTTTCCTTGGCGAACACAAAATGCGGCAGCAGCCCTGGCTGGGTCATCACGTGCCAGAAGACAAAGAACGCAACCAGCATGCCGACCTGCCAGAGCCGCAGGTTTCTCGAACTCGGCTTGATGGCGTCCCAGATCATCACGCCGCCCGCTTCTGCTGTTCGTAGCCCTTGAGCACTTCCTCGCGCAGCACGTCCCAGATCGCCTTGTGCAGGTCGATGAAGCGCGGCGTCACGCGCACTTCGGCCACGTCGCGCGGCCGCGGCAGATCGATGGCGAACTCGCCGATCGGGTGCGATGCCGGCCCCGCCGACAGCACGACGACCCGGTCACTCATCGCGATCGCTTCATCGAGGTCGTGAGTGATGAATAGCACTGCCTTTTTCCCATCGCCGCCCCCCGCCGAGGCCGGCGTCGGGCTTGAAGCGACCCGACGGCCGTCGCCGGCGCCGCCCCATAAATCGAGCAGTTCGTTTTCCATCAGCTGCCGGGTCTGAATGTCGAGCGCCGAGAACGGCTCGTCCATCAGCAGGATGTCCGGGTCGAGAACCAGCGTCTGCGCCAGCGACGTGCGCTTGCGCATGCCGCCCGAAAGCTGATGCGGATAGCGGTCGCCGAAGCCGCCAAGGCCGACGCGGCGCAGCCAGTCTTCGGCCTGGCTGCGTGCATCGGCCATCGGCATGCCACGAAACTCGAGGCCAGCAGTCACATTCTGCAGCGCCGTACGCCAGGGCATCAGCGCCTCGGCCTGGAACATGTAGCCGGCGCGGCGGTTGATTCCCGCCAATCGCTCGCCGAAGACGTGCACCGTTCCCCGGCTCGGTTCGAGCAATCCGGCGCCCACGTTCAGCAACGTGCTCTTGCCACACCCGGTCGGGCCGACCACGCTGACGAATTCGCCCGGTGCGATCGCCAGTGTCACATCGCGCACCGCCGTATAGCGCTGCGCACGATCCTCGCGCGAAACGAAGGTGCAGGTAATGTCGTCGAGCGCAAGGGCGGGCGTCATGGCACAGATCCGCGGTCGGCGGCCCGCCGTCGCCGATCCTTCTAGGAAGTCAACCGGCCACGGCGAACGATCTACCGATCACTTGTACTTGGCATTGGCCTTGCGTGCGAAATCGTTCGTGTAGTTGCTTCTCAGATCGAGCTTGGCGGACGACAGCTTCTCATCGACGCTGACCAGCGCGCGCAGCGCGGTGGCCGAGCCGGCGTCGGGGAACACGCCGTCCGGAGACAGGGCAGCCTTGGCCTTCAGGAACGCATCGATGTAGACCGCACGGTCGCCGAGCAGGAAGCTTTCGGGCACCACCTTGATCACTTCCGACGCGCCGGCTCGCTGGATCCATTTGTTGGCACGCACGATGGCACTGGCCAGCGCCTGCGCCGTGTTCGGATTCTTCTCGACGAACGACACCGGCGCGTACAGGCAGGCCGCCGGCATCGGCCCGCCGAAAACCTTCTCCGACTCGGCCGGATCGCGCGTGTCCGAGATGATCTTGATATCGCCCTCGCGCTGCAGGATCGTGATCACCGGATCGAGATTCGAGATCGCATCGATCTGGCCAGAACGCATCGCGGCGACGGCGCCGCTGGAGGCGCCAACGCCGACGAACGAAACGTCCGCGGGCTTGATGCCCGCCTTGCCCAGCACGAAGTTGGCCATGATGTTGGTCGACGATCCCGGCGCCGTCACGCCGATCTTCTTGCCTTTCAGATCGGCAACCGACTTGAAGTTCGGCATCGTCTTCGTGCTAACGGCCAGCACGATCTGCGGCGCCCGCCCCTGCAGCACGAACGCGCGCATCGGCTGGCCCTTGGCCTGCATGTTCAGCGTGTGCTCGAAAGCGCCGGAGACGACATCGGCGCTGCCGCCGACCACCGCCTGCAAGGCGCGCGAGCCGCCGGCAAAGTCAACGACCTCGACTTCCAGCCCTTCCGCCTCGAAATACTTCAGCTGCTCGGCGATGGTCAGCGGCAGGTAATAGAGCAGGTTCTTGCCACCGACGGCAATCGTGACCTTGCGCTTCTCCAGTGTCTGCGCGCGGGCGAGCGACGGCGCAACGATAAGCGCCGTCGTCGCGGCCGATGCCGCGAGGAAATCGCGGCGGGCAAAAGTGCGTTTCATTGTTGTCTCCTTGCTGAATACCGGCCCGCCGCAGTCGCGGCAGGACCCGCATGCTAAATCAAGCGCCAACCGAAGGCGCCATTCGGATTCCCCATCCGTATCTTCACGTGCAACGGTGGGTCCAGCGCCTTGACGGTCAGCCCGCGCGGGCCGCTTAGATCGCCGCAGAACAATGCGCTGCGCGATTCTTGCCGCTGCGCTTGGCGAAATACATGGCATCGTCGGCGCGCTGCACCAACCGTATGGCACTGTCGGCATCATCGGGGGCCAGCGCGAAACCCACACTGGCGCTGACCCGGACCAGCGCGGGCTCCGATTCGGTGCTGGCACGAATCGCCATAACCAGCTGCTGCGCCACGGCCTCTGCGGCGGCATGGTCGGGGACCCGGGCCAGAACCAGGAATTCGTCGCCACCGAAGCGGCCAACGCTGTCCTCGCTGCGCACCGCAGCCTGCAGGGCGCGGGCCACGCGCGACAGCACCTCGTCGCCATCGCGGTGCCCGAGCATGTCGTTGACCGTCTTGAAGCCATCGATATCGACGAAGAACAGCGCCACCGTACCGCTGCGTCGGTCGGCCAGTGCCGCCTCCACGCGATCGATGATCGCCCGCCGGCTCAGCACGCCGGTGACCGGGTCAAGCTGGACGCTACGTTCCAGCTGTTCCTGGCGCAGCGTCAGGTCGTGCACGTCGACGAGGATCGTGTAGACACCGAGAACGTCGCCGGCCGCGCCGCGATCGGGAACGTAACTGGTGCGCATCCAGCGCGAACCCCGGCCGGGCAGTTCGACCAGTCGCGTGTACTCGGTCGATTCTCCGGCCAGCGCCCGCTCGAAGTACGGTCGATGCGCCTGCCAGCGCTGCTCGCCGCGCGCCTCACCGATATGGCGGCCGAGCAGCTGCGTCGGCTCCGCACCCACCGCGGCGACGTACGCCTTGTTGACGAAGATCAGCCGGCAGTCGCGATCGACGTAGGTGATCGGATACGGAATGTTTTCGGCAAACTGCGACATCCGCGCCCGCGCTGCCTCAAGCGCCTGGCGCGTGGTCACGAATTCATGGACATCGAAGGCGACCGTATAGACTGCGGTGACCTCGCCGTTCCTGTCGTATTCGGGGAAAACCTGCACCCGGCACCAGCGCGGCGGGCCGTCCAGATGAGTCAGCAACCGCTCGTAGCTGAGCGTTTCACCGCGAAAGCCGGCGGCGAACGCATCCTTCGCTGCTGCCCAGGCCTGCGGACCGTAAAGCTGCTCGAGGGTGCGGCCGAGCAGCTGCAGCTCGCTGCGCCGGGACCATCCCAGATACGGCGTATTGCAGAAAACCAGCCGCGCATTGCGGTCCCAGCGGCCAATCGGCAGATGAATCGCGTCGACCAGTCTTTCGATGACGGCGGCGCGCTTCACTGGAAGACAGCCCTTACACGCTTCATGCTAGACGCCGCTGACGAAGATAAAGAGACAGGCGAGCCAGCCGATCAGCCAGGCGACCGACCTGGCCCAGTGCCAGCCGCTCAAGTAAGCGACGAGATAACCGACGCGCGCGACGATGAAGATCACCGCCAGCGCATCGACACGATCCTGCGGCGCCTGCAGCAACTGCGCGACGATCACGGCCACGGCGAAGAATGGAAACGCCTCGAAGCTGTTCAGCTGAGCGTTGTTGGCGCGCTGCCGAAACCCTTCCTGCCGCGCCAGCCAGGCGCGCGGATCGCGGTTGTTGTAGCGCTCACCGCCGGCCTTGGCGATCGTCGTCGCCAGGTAAGGCAACAGCGCAGCCACCAGCACGCACCAAAGGGCCGTCGTCATCCAAATTCCTTCTCGCTGCGTCCACAGCAATCGGTTTCGGGATGGCCGACCGGGCTCATCGGGCTGCGTTCCCGCCTGGCCTCTACGGGTTCGCCCTCAGAGCGGCCCGACCGGCTCATGCCGCCCTCCGGTCGAGCATCGCCTGCGCGATCGTGTTCACATCGGTGTACTCGAGTTCGGCGCCGACCGGAACGCCGCGCGCCAGACGTGTGACCTTCAGCTGCGCATCGCGCGCCCGCAAGAGTTCCGCAACATAGTGGGCGGTGGCATCGCCTTCCGGCGTGAACGACGTGGCGACGATCACTTCGCGCACCAGTCCATCAGCGGCGCGCGCCAGCAGCCGTTCCATCTGAATTTCGCGCGGCCCGATGCCGTCCAATGGCGATAAGCGGCCAAGCAGCACGAAATACAGCCCGGAATAGGCGAGCGACTGTTCGATCATCAGCTGGTCGGCCGGCGTCTCGACCACGCACAGCAGGCCCGGATCGCGACGGCTGCTGGCGCAGGTGTCGCAGATCTCGTTTTCGGTGAGCGTATTGCAGCGTGCGCAATGGCGGGTGTTGGCCGCCGCGGCCAGCAGCGCGTCACCAAGCGCTACCGCCCCATCGCGATCATGCTGCAGCAGATGAAAGGCGATCCGCTGCGCCGAGCGCGGTCCGATGCCCGGCAACCGCTTCAGTGCATCGACCAGTCTGTCAAGCGTCGGACCGAGTTTCATCCCTGACCATTGAAAGCACACGGGCGCCGTACCATCCCAAGGCCCCTGGCGCCGACGTCACTCGATCGAGAAGCACGTGCAAGGTCGGCCTGCCGCCCGGGCGTTCATCTCGATCGTGATTCTCAGAACGGCAACTTGAACCCGGGCGGCAGCGGCATGCCGGCGGTGACCGACGACATTTTCTGCTGCGTTGTTTCCTCGGCCCGGCGCACCGCGTCGTTGAATGCTGCCGCCACCAGGTCTTCGAGCATGTCGCGATCGTCACTTACCAGGCTCGGATCGATGCTGACACGACGCACCTGGTTCTTGCAGGTCATCACCACCTTGACCAGACCGGCGCCAGCCTGACCCTCGACTTCGATCTGCGCCAGTTCGTCCTGCAGTCGCTTCATGTTGTCCTGCATCTTCTGCGCCTGCTGCATCAGGCCGGCGAGTTGGCCTTTCATCATTGTTTAATCCCTCAGTTGCATTGCGACGGTAGAAGCTGCTTGCAGCGCCTCGCCGACCAACCTGCCGACCGGGCGCAGCCGCGCGCCTGGCAGGATGCAAAACGAGGGGACTCGGGGCCCCTCGTGCTCTGCTGGCCGCGCACGAACGAGACTAATCATGGTTCGCGCGGGCGGATCGACTGCGGTTCAACCTGGGCGCCGAAATTCTCGATCAATTCTTGCACGAAGGGGTCGGCGTAGATGGCCTGCTCGGCGTTCTTCATTCGATCGGTACGCGCCTGTTCGGCCAGCGTGGCCGCGGTAGCCACTCCTGCCGTGTTGCCGACTTCGACCGACACCCGCACCGGACGGCCGTAATGCTGCGTCAACGCAGCGCGCAGCCGTTCGACATTGCCCGTCTCTGCGTACGACTTGATCGACACGCGCAGGCGGAAATGATCACCTTCAGCCGCAACCAGCTCGCTGTGCGCAGCCAGTTCTCGAGCCAAGCCGGCGATGCGCAATCGCGTCACCAGCTGTGGCCACCCGTCCGGGCTGGGCATGGCGGCCGCGGGGGCCGCTGGCGTCCTTGCGGCCGTTGCCTGCTCGGACGCAGGTGCGACAACTGCCGCCCCTGCGCGCACCATCGCCGGCCGCGCGACGCGCTGCGGTTCAGTTGCCCGTGGTGCAGTGCCTGCCGGCCCAGGCTCGTTCGGCGCGAACGCCAACATGCGCAGCAGGGTCATCGTGAATCCGGCGTGTTCGTCCGGCGCCAAAGCAAGATCGTTGCGCCCGTGCAGCGCGATCTGGTAGTAAAGCTGCACTTCGTCGGCCGCCAGCGCAGCGGCCAGGCGCGTGATGTCGGCGGCATGATCGATGTCGTCGCCGACCACGGCAGTCTGCTGCGCCAGCGCGATCCGGTGCAGCAGCGCCGCCAGATCGCGCAGCGATTGCGCAAACGAAAAGCTGCGCGCCGCCATCTCGTCGGCGATCGCCAGCATCTGCGCCGCGTCACGCGCAATCAACCCATCGAGCAGCCGCACCAGGGTGGTGCCATCGATGGCGCCGAGCATTGCCTGCACGGTGGCCAACGTGACCCTGCCGCCGCTGTAGGCGATCGCCTGGTCAAGCAGCGACAAGCCATCGCGCATGCTGCCGCGCGCCGCCCGCGCCAGCATCTGCAACGCCGCCGGCTCGGCTTCGATGCCCTCCGGGTCGAGGATCTCGGCCAGCCGGCCAGCGATCGACGCCGGCGTCATCTGCTTGAGGTTGAACTGCAGGCAGCGGCTCAGCACGGTGACCGGGATCTTCTGCGGATCCGTGGTGGCCAGAATGAACTTGACGTAATCCGGCGGCTCCTCCAGCGTCTTGAGCATCGCGTTGAAGGCGTGCGAGGTGAGCATGTGCACCTCGTCGATCATGTAAACCTTGAAGCGCGCGTTGCTCGGCGCATAGACCGCGCGCTCGAGCAGCGCGGTCATCTCATCGACACTGCGATTGCTCGCCGCGTCCATCTCGATGTAATCGATGAAGCGGCCAGCATCGATCGCAGTGCACACTTCACACTGGTTGCAGGGCGTGGCGGTCACGCCGCCAGCGCCGTCTGGGCCGATGCAGTTCAGCGCCTTGGCCATGATGCGGGCCAGCGTGGTCTTGCCCACGCCGCGCGTTCCCGTGAACAGGTAGGCGTGATGCAGGCGCTGCTGCTCGAGCGCGTTCGACAGCGCGCGCACCACATGGTCCTGGCCCACGAGGGTGGCGAAATCACGTGGACGCCACTTGCGGGCGAGCGCCTGATACGACATGTAAACGATTCTACCGATCCGAACGACCGACCCTCAGTAATAGACCACCGACTTGTCGATGGACTCGCAAACGGGCATCGTTGACCCAAGACGCACCGACGAGTTGACGACACCCATGCCGCCGCCCGCACACGAGCTGTGTTTCAGCACCGCCACCGAACTGGCTGCCATGATCCGGCGCCGCGAGGTCTCCTGCGTCGAACTGATGCAGGCGCATATCGCGCAGATTGAACGGCTGAATGCGAAGGTCAACGCGATCGTCACTTTTCACCCCGAGCGCGCGCTCGAACGCGCGCACGACGCTGATGAAAAACAGACGCACGGCGAACCGATCGGCGTGCTGCACGGGTTGCCGACCGCGCACAAGGACCTGGTGATGACCAAAGGGGTGCGCACCACCCTGGGCTCGCCGATCTACCGGGACTTCGTGCCCGAGGTCGATTCGCTGATCGTCGAGCGGCAGGCCGAGGCCGGGGCGATATCGGTCGGCAAGACCAACACGCCGGAGTTCGGTGCCGGCTCGCAGACCTTCAACGCCGTTTTCGGCGCGACGCTGAATCCTTATGACCTGGCGTGCACCTGCGGCGGCTCTTCGGGCGGCGCCGCGGTGGCGCTGGCCTGCGGCATGGTGCCGATCGCCGACGGCAGCGATCTGGGCGGCAGCCTGCGCAACCCGGCGAGCTTCTGCAACGTGGTCGGCCTGCGAGCGTCCTCCGGCCGAGTGCCGCGCTACCCGACCAAGCTCGGCTGGAACACGTTTTCCGTCGAAGGCGCGATGGCGCGAACGGTCGAGGACGTGGCGCTGATGATGCACGCGATCTCAGGACCCGATTCGCGCGCGCCGATTTCGCTGACCGATCCCGGTTCGATCTTTGGCCGTCCCCTGGGGCGCGACTTTGCCGGCACAAGGGTGGCCTGGGCGCCGACCCTGGGCGGACTGGCGCCCGTCGATGCGCGTGTCGCGGCAGTGATCGACGCCAGACGCACGACCTTCGAGGCACTGGGCTGCCACACCGAAGCGTCGATGCCCGATCTCACCGATGCCGACGAAATCTTCCGCGTGCAGCGGGCGATGATTTTCACCGCCCAGTACGCCGCGCTGCTGAAAACCCACCGCGATCAGCTGAAGGACACGGTGATCTGGAACATCGAGCACGGACTGAAACTGACCAGCGAGCAGATCGGCGCCGCCGAACTGCTGCGCACCCAGCTCTTCGAGCGTGTGCACCAGTTCTTCGAGCGATACGAGTATCTCGTGCTGCCAGTGTCGCAGGTTCCGCCCTTCCCGGTCGAACAGCACTGGGTCGGCGAGATCGACGGGCAGAAGATGGCCGATTATCTGGAGTGGATGAAGTCCTGTTACTTGATCACCGCCACCGGCCACCCGGCGATCTCGGTGCCCTGTGGATTCACGGCCGAAGGCCTGCCCGTGGGCGTGCAGATCGTCGGCCGCTTTCGCGACGACTTTGGCGTGCTGCAGCTTGGCTACGCATTCCAGCAGGCGACCGAATTCTGGAAGCAAGCGCCGGCCATCGTCGCCTGAGGCTGCCCGCGCTTCACGGCTCGGCCGCGCCGAGGTCAGTCAGCGCTGTGCCGGTCACCCGGCAGATGCGCCAGTCCGGCAGGACGTCGGCGCCGAGCGACTTGTAGAAGTCGATCGACGGCTGGTTCCAGTCAAGTACGGTCCATTCGAAGCGGCCGCAGCCACGCTCCACGGCCACCCGCGCCACATGCCGCATCAGCGCCTTGCCGTAGCCGCGACCACGCGCCGCCGGCACGACGAACAGGTCTTCCAGATAAAGACCGCGCCGCGCGAGAAAGGTCGAGAAGTTGTGGAAGAACAGCGCAAAGCCCACTGCCTCGCGCGCCTCCCAGCCGATTGCCGCCTCGATGACCGGCCGTGCACCGAACAGCTCCTCGCGCAATTGCGCTTCGGTGGCCACGACCAGATGCGTGAGCTTCTCGTAATCGGCCAAGCCGCGGATCAGCGACAGCAGGACGGCGGTGTCGCGCGGCTGCGCGGGCTCGATACGGAAGCTCATCGGTGAGAGGCGAGCCTTGTCCTCGGCACTGCAGGGAATCCGCTATGGCTGCTTCGTTCCCGACCTGACCAGGTTCACAGCCCCTGCATGCGAGGGGGCCCGCCAAGGCGAATGGTATCAGCGGCACTATGACGGGCGTTGGGCAGGCGACGTCGGCTTGGTGAGCGGCGCCTTGTGTGCATCGAGCCACGTTTGCCGGATTGTCAGGAGCAGTATGTTGCACACGGTTTTTACGCGGCTACTTCGGTCAGCGTGCCGTCGGCCGTCACCAATCCGAGACGCAACAGTTTTTCGTGACGGATCGCGCGCAAAGCGTCCGCATAACGCCGCACCTGCGCCTCGTACTGCGCGCGCGCGCTCGGCAACAGGCGCCATTTGAAGTCGATGATCCACAGCGCCTCGTCGGTCTCGACGAGGCGGTCAACGCGCAGCAATTCGCCGTCTGCGCCGACCACTTCAAGTTCAGCCATTGCATGGACGACGAACAACTGCGACAGATTGGCGCGAACGCGAGTGGCGGCGGCAGCCACTTCTCGCATCTGCGCCTGCGTCATTGCAAAATTTTGCGCAATGCTTTCGAGATTCGCCGCCTCGCCCTGCTCCAGCAGCGCGTGCCAGGCGCGGCCCAGACGCTGCGCGTCAGTCTCGGCGGCCTCGGCCACTCGGCTGCCCGTTGGCAACGGCGCCGGCAGGAAATCGTGCAATCTGCGCACGGTCTCGACCGCCGGCCGCGGCTGCGCCGCGGCGGCGCCCGGTGACAGGTGCGACGCAACCTGAAGCCGCGTGTACCAG
>JBFINI010000044.1:0-13157 GCA_041611275.1 Burkholderiaceae bacterium | reverse complement strand
TTGGTCGCCACGCGTAAGCGCGCGCCGCGCCGGACTGCCGCCGCGTACTCGAAACCGGCGGGCACGGCAACGCATAAACGGCAGCGGGCAATGCCCAGATCGAGCGGCTGATACAACCCGTTGCCGCCGTGCTCGATCAGCACATCCTTGCCGGCCACGCCCAAGTCGGCCGCACCATACTGCACATAGGTCGGCACATCGGTACTGCGCACGACAACGATACGCAGCGCGGGATCGGAGGTGCCGATGATCAGCTTGCGCGAGGTTTCCGGATCTTCCAGCGGCGTGACGCCGGCGCGCGCGAGTAGCGGCAGCGTCTCGTCGAAAATCCGTCCCTTGGACAGTGCGAAGGTGATCACTGCGCCGAGCTCCTGCCAGGCAGCACGGCGCAGACCGATCGGGCGGCCCAGGCCAACACCTTCTGCAATGAAGACACGTTCACTTGATCCGCTCGATCCTGGCGCCCAGCGCCGCCAGCCGCTGCTCCATACGCTCATAGCCGCGGTCGAGATGGTAAATGCGGTCGACGATCGTCTCGCCTTCAGCGACCAGGCCGGCGATGATCAGGCTGGCCGAGGCACGCAGGTCGGTGGCCATCACCCGTGCGCCGGAAAGCTGAGGCACGCCGCGCACGATCGCCGTGTTGCCCTCGATGTCGATCTGCGCGCCAAGCCGCTGCAGCTCCAGCACATGCATGAAGCGGTTCTCGAAGATTGTTTCGGTGATGCGGCCGACACCGTCCGCCACACAGTCCAGCGCCATGAATTGCGCCTGCATGTCAGTTGGAAAGGCGGGATGCGGCGCCGTGCGCAGGCTGACCGCCCGCGGCCGCCCGTTACCGCGCACGCGGATCCAGTCGGCGCCCACTTCGACCGACGCGCCGGCCTCGCGTAGCTTGTCGAGCACTGTGTCCAGCGTGTCGGGCGCCGCACCGGTCAGACGAACGTCGCCGCCGCAGGCCGCCGCGGCGACCAGGAAAGTGCCGCTTTCGATGCGATCGGGCAGCACGCGATGCTGCGCGCCGTGCAGGCTCGCAACGCCCTCGACAACGACGCGATCAGAGCCGGCGCCGCGCACCCGCGCACCCATGGCATTGAGGCAGCGGGCCAGGTCGACGACTTCGGGCTCGCGGGCGGCATTTTCGATCACCGTTTCGCCGTCGGCCAGCGTTGCGGCCATCATCAGGTTTTCGGTGCCGGTGACCGTGACCATGTCGGTGACGATGCGTGCGCCTTTCAGCCGCGCTGCCTCGGCAACGATGAAGCCGTGCTCGATGTCGAGCCTTGCGCCGAGCGCCCGCAGGCCACGGATGTGCTGGTCGACCGGCCGCGCACCGATCGCGCAGCCGCCGGGCAGGCTGACGCGCGCCTGGCCGAAGCGCGCCAGCAACGGCCCGAGGACCAGAATCGACGCGCGCATCGTCTTGACCAGTTCGTACGGCGCCTCAAGAGCGCCAATCTTGGCTGCCTGTACGAGAACACGGCTACCGTCGCGCTGCACTCGCGCGCCCATTCCGGTCAGCAGGCGGCCCATCGTCGAGACGTCGGCCAGTAGCGGCACGTTCTCCAGCATCAACTCGTCGGCCGTCAGCAACGCGGCAGCGAGGATCGGCAGGGCCGCATTCTTGGCGCCGCCGACCTTCACTTCGCCGGCCAGCGGAGCGCCGCCGGTGATCTTCAGCTTGTCCATCGGCAAGATGTCGTTGGCGGCAACGCGTGGGGCGCGCAGGGCTCGTGTGTCGAAGAAACGCAGGGCATCGGGCATGGCCGGCTCCAGGAACCGTCGCCCGCGAAATACGAGCGACCGGAGCCCTTGATGCCAGCCGAAAGTGAAGCGGCCCGGAAGCGAGTGTGAATTCCGCTCGAAGTCACTGCTGCAGCGCCTGCCACTCGGCCGGCGTCACTGCCTTGATCGACAGTGCGTGGATTTCCTCGCGCATCCGATCGCCAAGCGCCGCGTACACGAGCTGATGCCGCTGCACGCGCGATTTGCCCTCGAAGGCGCGGCTGACAATCAGCGCGTCAAAGTGCCGGCCGTCGCCTTCGACCTGCAGCCGCTCGCATTCCAGGCCTTCGGCGAGGTAGCGGCGGATATCGTCCACGGAAGGTTCCATCACTCGTTTCCAATCAGAAGCGGATCTTGTAGCCGCGCGACAGCATCGTCAGTGACACGGCCGAGGCCAACGCCAGCGCCACCACAACAATCAACAGGCTCAGCCACGGCGAGGCGTCCGACAGCGCAAAGAAGCCGTAGCGGAAACCGTCGATCGCGTAGAAGAAAGGATTGAAGTGCGACACCGCCTGCCAGAATGGTGGCAGGCCGTGCACCGAGTAGAAAACGCCAGACAGGAAAGTCGCCGGCATGATCACGAAGTTCTGAAACGCTGCCAGCTGATCGAACTTGTCCGACACAATGCCGGCGATCAGGCCAAGGACGGCGAGCAACGCCGCACCAAGCACGGCGAACACGACGATCCACAACGGCGCCTTGATCGACATCGGCGCAAACCAGATGGTGACTGCCAGCACGCCCGTGCCGACGACCACGCCGCGGACGACCGACGCGAACACATAGGCGAGAAAGAATTCGCGCACTGAAATGGGTGGTAGCAGCACGAACACCAGGTTGCCGGTGATCTTGCTCTGGATCAGCGACGACGACGAATTGGCGAACGCGTTCTGCAGCACTGACATCATCACCAGCCCCGGGATCAGGAAGGCGGTGTAACCCACACCCGGAAACACTTCGACGCGATCCTTGAGCACGTGACCGAAAACGAGCAGGTAAAGCACGCCGGTAAGCACCGGCGCGGCTACGGTCTGGAAACTGACCTTCCAGAAGCGCAACACCTCCTTGATGAGCAGGGTGCGAAAGCCGGCGCCGGCGTCTCCCGCCGCCACCTCAGGCCGTCGCGGGTGCGCCGGCGTCTCCCCGACGCTAGAAGCCGGCTTGGCCGCGCCGGCAAGGTCGGCGCTGATCGGCGCCTGGCGCATCAAGCCGCCACCTCGACCCTATCGGCCATCAACTGGATGAACACATCTTCGAGGTCGGCGTAACCGACCTCGAGTTCCTCGATGCGCGCGCCGGCTTCGCGGACAGCCGCCAGCACGCCTTCGACATCGACAGCGTTGGCCACGCGCAACGCCCAGCGGCCATCGCTCAGCTCAGTCGCCTGCGCCCGCAGCGACAGCGGCAGGCTGCCTGTCAGTCGCATCTGCACTTCGATGTCGGCCAACCGCCGCAGCAGAGCCTGTGTGCGGTCGAGCGCGATCAGCCGCCCGGACTTCAGCATGCCGATCCGTTCGCACAGCTGCTGCGCCTCTTCCAGGTAGTGCGTAGTCAGCACGACCGTGTGCCCCTCGCGGTTCAGCCGGCGGATGAATGACCATAGCCCCTGACGCAGTTCGACATCGACGCCGGCGGTGGGCTCGTCGAGCACGATCACCGGTGGCCGGTGCACCAGCGCCTGCGCCACCAGCACGCGCCGCTTCATGCCGCCCGACAGGGTGCGCATGTTCGAGTCGGCCTTCGGCGTCAGGTCGAGATGCGCGATGACTTCGTCGATCCAGTCGTCGTTGTGCCGCAGGCCGAAGTAGCCGGACTGGAAACGCAGCGTCTCGCGCACGGTAAAGAAGGGATCGAACACCAGTTCCTGCGGCACCACGCCGATGTGCCGCCGCGCGGCGCGGTAATCGGCCACCACGTCGTAGCCCATAATCGAAGCGGTGCCACTGCTGGCACGGGCCAGTCCGGCAACGATCGAGATCAGCGTAGTCTTGCCGGCGCCGTTCGGCCCGAGCAGCCCGAAGAACTCGCCTTGCTCGACGCGCAGGCTGACGCCGTCGAGCGCCATCAGGCGCCCGTAGCGCTTGGCGATATCAGTGACTTCGATGGCGGCGACGGCGGGCATGAGAATCGCGGCCACCCGGCGACAGACGCCGGGCGGCCGCGAGAAGTTGAATTTTACGGGCTACGCGACGGCGGGCTGCGGCGCCAGGCCAAGCAGCACATCGACACCGTAAAGCTGGGCCATGCTGGCGATGCCGTCAGGCACTGAGGCAAAGTCCAGCGACTTGCCGGCAGCCGCCGCTTCGCGTCGCCAGGCGATCAGCAGCGCCACGGCGGCCGAATCAACTTCGCGCACTCCGGCCAGGTCGATGACGGTGTCACCTCCGCGTATTGCCTCGACACCACGCGGCAACAGCGCTGCGGCGTTGTCGTTGGTGATGCTGGCGGCATCGAGCTTCATCGCGGCGGGGCCAATCAGGCCTTCTTGGCCAGGTCCTTGTTGCGTTCGGTCAGCGATTTGATCAGTCCGTCGATACCGTTAGCGTTGATCTCGCTGGAGAAGGAATTCTTGTAGTTCGCGATCAGCCAGATGCCGAGGATATTGACGTCGTAGATGCGCCAGCCGCCGTCGGTCTTCTCCATCCGATAATCAAGCTGGATCGGCTCGCCCTTCGACGCCACCACGTGGGTACGGACGATCACATCAGTATCGGTCGGCGCAGCGCGAAACGGCCGCAGCTCGACTTTGTGATCGCTGATCTGCGATACCGCGCCACTGTAGGTGTACGTGAGCAACGAGCGGAACTCGCGCACCAGCGCCTTGCGCTGCTCGGCAGAGGCCTGCCGCCAGCCGCGACCGACCGTCAGCCGTGTCATCTTCTCGAAGTCGACATAAGGCAGCACTTTCTGATCAACGATCTGATTGATCTTGGCGATGTCGCCGGACTGCAGATCCTTGTCGCCGCGAATCGTATTGAGCAGATCCGTCGACAGGCTGCGGATCAGCGCATCAGGTGCCATGTGCGGCGACGGCGCCACGCTGGCATTGGCCGTGCCTTGTGCCAGCCCGACAGCAGGAGCAACCAGCGCGATGACGGCGGTTGCCGCAGCGGCAAACCAGCGAGAAGCAACGATTTGTTTCATGTCTGTTCCTATCTGTTCGGGGCCGTTCGCCACTCCGACCGCTTTCGGTCACCAGCGTTCCATGAACGACCGTCTGTGAGTGATAACGTTAACGTGCGAAGCGCTACTTCCGTTGATCGTTGGCAGGCTGATCCTGCAAGCGCGCGGGCTCCTTGGGCGGCGGCTCATCATCGGGATCTTCGTACGTCGGAATCGCGTCTTCCGGCGGATCGCCGTCATAAACGAGGCTGCGCCGCCGCTGCAGATAAGCGTCGCGAATGAACTGGTAGCGGTCGAGCGCGACACCGGAAAACTTGCGTTCGGCGGGCAGCAGACCGGCCCGGGTATCGAGCAGATCGAGCGCGAAAATCCCGGTCTGCTCATTGGTGCCGCCGATCTGCCGTTGCGGATTCAGTGCTGCGTCGGGCACGCGGCCGATGGCGTCGCGAACGTTGCTCGGCCCGAGCAGTGGCAGCACGAAGTAGGGCCCGGGTTCAATGCCCCAGCGACCGAAGGTCTGGCCGAAATCCTCGTTGTGCTTGCGCAGTCCGGCCGTGGAAGCAACATCGAAACAGCCGAACACGCCGGCGATCGAGTTGGTTACGAAGCGGCCGAGATCCGAAACGGCTGCGACCGGCTTGCCCTGCAGCAGGTTGTTCACGCTGATCGGCAGGTCGCGGATATTGGCGAAGATGTTGCTCACGCAGCTACGCACTGGCTGCGGCACGTACGCCTCATAACCCTCGGCCACGGGCTTGACGACATTGCGGTCGAGCGTGTCATTGAACTCGAACATGTGGCGGTTGTACCGCTCCCAGGGATCGACAGGATTGCTGCCAGCGCCCGGCGGAATCGTGGCGCAACCGGCCGCGGCGACGAGCCCACCGGCGAGAAGTACGCCGCGGAGAACAGCAAGCAGGCGTTTCACGTCGACCTCGGGCTATTTCTTGCTGTCGCCGCCTTCAGCGGCACGGTTGTACAGCATCTGGCCGATCAGATTTTCGAGCACCACGGCCGATTGCGTCATCGTGATCGTGTCGCCCGAGGCCAGATTCGCCTCGTCGCCGCCCGGGCTCAGGCCGATGTACTGGTCGCCAAGCAGCCCGGCGGTAAGGATGCTGGCCGAGGTGTCCTTGGGAAACCGGTACGTGTTCTCAAGCTCCATGGAAACGACACCCTGAAACGTGTGGGTATCGAGCGTGATGCCGGTGACGCGGCCGACCGTCACGCCGGCGCTGCGCACCGGCGCGCGCGGCTTCAACCCGCCGATGTTGTCGAACTTGGCGGTGACCACGTAGGTTTCGCCCAGGTTGAAAGTGGCGAGGTTCGCCGCCTGCAGCGCCAGATAGCCGATCGCCACGAACCCCAGCAGGACGAACACGCCCACCAATGTCTCGATACCCTTGCGTCCCATCGTCACCTCGTCACCTCGGCGTGCTGAACATCACGGCAGTCAGCACGAAATCAAGCAAAAGCACAGCCAGCGAGGAGACCACGACCGTGCGCGTCGTCGCCTGCGCCACGCCTTCCGGCGTTGCCTTGGCCTCGTAGCCCTCGAACAGCGCCACGAAAGTGCACGTAACGCCAAACACCACACTTTTCAGGATGCCGTTGCCGACATCGTCGAAGACGTCGACACCGTTTTGCATCTGCGACCAGAACTGGCCCGGATCGATGCCGATCATCAGCACACCGACCACATAGCCTCCGAACACGCCTACCGCCGAGAACATCGCCGCCAACAGCGGCATGGCGATGATGCCGCCGAGAAAGCGCGGCGCCAGTACCCGCTGCTTGGGGTCGATCGCCATCATTTCCATTGCTGCCAGCTGCTCGCCAGCCTTCATCAGGCCGATTTCCGCGGTCAGCGACGTTCCGGCACGGCCGGCGAACAGCAGCGCAGTGAGCACTGGCCCGAGTTCACGCACCAGTGACAGGGCCACCAGCAGGCCGAGCGATTCGGCCGCGCCGTAGCGGCTCAGGTTGTAATAACCCTGCAGACCGAGCACAAATCCGACCGCCAGTCCGGAGGCAACGATGACGACCATCGAGCGGTTGCCGATTGCGTGGATCTGCGCCACCACCAGAAACAGGCGGCGCAACGCCAGCGGCAGGTTCTTGACCAGCTCGGCGAAAAAGAACGCGCCGTGCCCCAGGCGATACATGTAGCCCAGCGCCCATCGGCCCAGCCGCGGCAACAGTTCGAACTGGCTCATGAATGCAGCCCGAAGCTCTCAGCGACCGCCTGTGCCGGATAGTGAAAAGGCACGGGCCCATCGGGCAAGCCGCCGATGAACTGGCGGACCTCCGGATCGCCGGAACTCTTAAGTTCGTCGGGCGTGCCGTGCCCGACGATGCGACCGGACGAGATCAGGTACGCGGAGTCGCAGATCGCGAAGCATTCCTGCACGTCGTGCGACACGATCAAAGACGTGGCGCCAGTCGCATCGTTCAGGCGACGGATCAGATTCGCCGTCACACCCATCGAGATCGGATCGAGACCGGCGAAAGGCTCGTCGTACATGATCAGCTCGGGGTCGAGCGCGATCGCGCGCGCCAGCGCGATGCGTCGCGCCATGCCGCCCGAAACTTCCGAAATCCCAAGCTGGGCTGCGCCGCGCAGTCCGACGGCGTTAAGTTTCAGCAGCACGATGTCACGGATCATCGATTCCGGCAGATCGGTGTGCTCACGCAGCGGAAAGGCAACGTTCTCGAACACCGTCAGGTCGGTGAACAGCGCCCCGAACTGGAACAGCATGCCGAGCCGGCGCCGCAGGCGAAACAATTGGTCACGGTCGCGCGTATCGATCACCTCGCCGTCGAACGTGATCGTGCCCCTGTTCGGCGCGTGTACGCCGCCGATCAGCCGCAACAACGTCGTCTTGCCGCAGCCGGAACCGCCCATGATCGAGGTGATTTTGCCGCGAGCGAACGTCAGCGACACGTCGTCGAGGATCGTGCGACTGGGGTCGTAGCCGAAGGTGACGCGATCGACGGAGATCAGAACTTCAGGGTTCACGGGTGCCAACGCGTCGCGCAGGGCGCGGACGAATGTTGCTTGTTCTTGGTTGGGCCTCGCGACGACTCTGACCGCGGCCGTTGACGCCGGCAGGATTGCTACGAAGGCCACACAAAGGCCGGAAATTGTCGCACAGCCCCTTCGCCGGTCCGCCGACAGTGACCCCATGCCAAGCGCGTGCATCGACCAGGTCGAGTCCGACGACCCCGCGGCATCAGGCCAATTGACTCGGATCTCGAAACGTAGAATCACGTCCATGAGCGACAGCTGGATCAGCGCCACTTATCGCCTGCGGACGTCGCCGCAGCTGGCCGCGCAGCGCGCGCAAGCGCTGGCGCTCGAGCAGAGCGTCGAAATGCCCGCCGAAGCCATCATCGATCGGCGCGTTGCAGAACGGTTCCAGGCGCGCGTCGATCGCCTCGAGCAACAATCGGATGACAGCAACCTCGCCGTGCTGAGGCTCAGCGCCGAAAGCGTCGGCGAGGACGCGGGTCAGCTGCTGAACATGCTGTTCGGCAACAGTTCACTGCAGCCCGACGTAGAGCTGATCGACGTCGACCTTCCGCCGCAGCTGGCGGCAGCATTCGGCGGCCCGAATCTCGGCATCAGCGGGTTGCGCCATTTGACCGGAGTCGCCGACCGGCCGTTGACCTGCACGGCACTAAAACCGATCGGCTCGACGGCCGAGCAACTGGCTGGGCTGTGCGCAACGTTTGCTCGCGCCGGCATCGACGTGATCAAGGACGATCACGGCTGGGCCGATCAACGTAGCTGCCCGTTCGCAACGCGAGTGGCAAGCTGCCAGCGCGCGGTCAACGAGGCGAATGCCGCGCACGGGGGCGCCCGAACGCTCTACGCACCGAGCCTGTTTGGCACGTGCACGCAGATGCAACGGCAGATCGAGCTGGCGCGGACGCATGGCGTGCGCGTGCTGCTGATCGCACCGATGATCTGCGGGGTGGCCACGCTGAACGAACTGAAACGCGCGCACGCCGACCTCGCGTTCATTGCCCATCCCGCGCTGGCCGGCGCCAGCCGTATCGCCGCGCCGGCGCTGCTCGGAAAACTGTTTCGCCTGTTCGGCGCTGACGCGGTGATCTTTCCCAACCACGGTGGCCGTTTCGCCTATCCGCCGGCGCAGTGCACGGCCATCGCGCAGGCCAATCGCGCGCCGTGGCACGAGCTGCGACCGACGATGCCGGTTCCGGCCGGTGGCATGGCAGTCGAGCGCGTGCCTGAGCTGAAACGCGAGTACGGTGTCGACACCATGCTGCTGATTGGCGGCTCGTTGCTGATGGCTCGCGAGCGACTCGCAGAACGCAGCCGCACCTTCGTCGAAGCTGTCGCTGCCGATGTGCAGGTCGAAGCGTGAGCGACGAACTGCCGCTCAGGAAAGGTTTGGCCTCGTCGCTTGCGCTCGCGCAGGCAGGTCAACGGGATGCCTCGTATCCGGCGCTCGTCTCTTCGAGCGGTACCGCCAGCGGGGCGAAGGGGGTAGTTTGAGCGGCGTTCGGCGCTTTTCGCCGGAGTCCGGCGGCGAGTTCCGCTGGCAGGAAGTCGAATGCCTGCGCTACAAGGACGAGGGCAGCGCGCCATTTCGTGACGTCACGCGGCAGGTGCTGTTCAACCAAGCGGATCAGGGCTGCGAGCTGCGCTACTTCGAAGTCGCCGCTGGCGGCCACTCGACGCTCGAGCGGCACCAACACACGCACGCGGTGCTGATTCTGCGCGGGCGCGGGTCAGTGCGCATCGGCGAAGAGGTCGAGCCGCTTGCGCAGAACGATCTGGTGACGATTGATCCCCTGACCTGGCATCAGTTCGTTGCCGCTGCCGATAGTCCTCTCGGTTTCCTTTGTCTCGTCAGTCGGCAACGCGACCGTCCGCAACTGCCGACCGACGAGGACATGAAGCAAGATCGCGCGCCGCGACAGTCGCCATAGGCGAAGCGCGGCAGCCTGCTCAGCGCGGCAGCACGCTGGAGCCCATCAGATATTCATCGACCGCCCGAGCGCACTGCCGGCCCTCACGGATCGCCCACACGACCAGACTCTGCCCGCGCCACATGTCGCCGGCGGCGAAAACCTTATCGACACTGGTCTGGTAGGCGCGCAAGCCGTCAGTCGTGTCCTCGGTGGTTGCGCGCGCGTTGCCGCGCGGATCCTTGCCGACACCGAAGGCCTCCAGCACCGGCGCCACCGGCGAGACGAAGCCCATCGCGAAAAGCACCAGATCGGCCGGCAACTCGAACTCCGAGCCCGGCACTTCGACCATCTTCATCTGCCCGGTCATCGGGTCTTTCTGCCATTCGACACGCGCGGCGAGCAGCGCCTTGACATGGCCCTTGCCATCGTCGACGAAGCGCTTGGTGGTCACCGCCCAGTCGCGGTCAACACCTTCTTCGTGGCTGCTCGAAGTGCGCAGCTTGACCGGCCAGTACGGCCAGGTCAGCTCCTTGTTCTCCTGCGCCGGCGGCTGCGGCAGCAGTTCGAACTGAGTGACGCTGCGGGCGCCATGGCGGTTGCTGGTGCCCACGCAGTCAGAGCCGGTGTCGCCGCCGCCGATCACGACGACGTGCTTGCCGGTGGCGAGGATCTGGCCCTTGACCTTCTCACCGGCAACCACCTTGTTCTGCAATGGCAAGAACTCCATCGCAAAGTGAATGCCCTTGAGTTCGCGCCCGGGCACAGGCAGATCGCGCGGCAGCTCGGCACCGCCGGCCAGCACCACCGCGTCGAATTCGGCCTTCAGCAGCTCGGCGTCGATCGATTCCTTGCTGAAATCGTTGATCCCGGCACCATCACGCTTGCCAACGCGAACGCCGGCGCGGAACGTCACGCCCTCGGCCTGCATCTGCTCGAGGCGCCGGTCGATGTGCGACTTCTCCATCTTGAAGTCCGGGATGCCATAGCGCAGCAGGCCACCGATGCGGTCATTCTTTTCGAACACCGTGACCTCGTGGCCGGCGCGTGCCAGCTGCTGCGCGGCAGCCAGGCCCGCCGGACCGCTGCCGACCACGGCGATTTTCTTGCCGGTCTTGCGCGCTGGCGGCTGCGGCACCACCCAGCCCTCGGCCCAGCCCTTGTCGATGATCGCGTGTTCGATCGACTTGATGCCGACCGGATCGTTGTTGATGTTCAGCGTGCACGCCGCCTCGCACGGCGCCGGGCAGACACGGCCGGTGAATTCGGGGAAGTTGTTGGTCGAATGCAGGACGTCGAGCGCCGCCTTCCAGTCCTGCCGGTAAACGAGGTCGTTGAAGTCCGGAATGATGTTGTTGACGGGGCAGCCGTTGTTGCAGAACGGGATGCCGCAGTCCATGCAGCGCGCGCCCTGCACCGCCGCCTGCTCATCGGTCAGATGAACGACGAATTCGCGCCAGTGCTGCTTGCGCGAGGCCGGCGCCTCGGCCGCTTCTTCCAGCCGCTGGTACTCAAGAAATCCGGTGACCTTGCCCATGTTCCATTTCCACGTTTATCGGCACGAGCCGCCAGAAAAGCACTGTTTCTCTGGTCGGCCCTCGACGACTGCGGTACTTGAGAGGTTTGCTTGCCGGCTCACGCCGCCAGTTTCTGCGGCGCGGCTTTCTGCTGCGCTTCGGCCAGCTGCTTCAGTGCCCGTTTGTATTCGTGCGGGAATACCTTGACGAACTTCGCCCGCATCGTTGGCCAGTTGTGCAGGATCTCCTTGGCGCGGAAGCTGCCCGTGTAGCGGAAGTGCTTCTCGATCAGCTCGCGCAGGATGAACTCGTCGGTCTCGCCCAGGTGCCAGATGGCCTCGTCGACCTTCTCCTGCTGCTCCTGCGTGGGCAGCACGCGCTCGAGTGCCACCATTGTCGTGTTGCAGCGCTGCGCGAAATCGCCGTCGGGATCGAATACGTAGGCGATGCCACCGCTCATGCCGGCGGCAAAATTGCGACCGGTGCCGCCGAGAACGACCACGGTACCCTTGGTCATGTATTCGCAGCCATGGTCGCCCGTGCCCTCGACCACGGCGCTGGCCCCCGACAGGCGCACGGCGATTCTCTCACCAGCCACGCCGTTGAAGAAGGCTTCGCCAGCAATCGCGCCGTAAAGCACCGTGTTGCCGACGATGATGTGCTCCGGACCGAAGCCGCGGAAATCGTTCGGCGAACGCACGATGACGCGGCCACCCGACAGACCCTTGCCTGTGTAATCGTTGGCGTCGCCGACCAAGTCGAGCGTGATGCCGTGCGCTAGGAAAGCGCCGAAGCTCTGCCCGGCGGTGCCCTGGAACTGGATGTGGATCGTGTCGTCAGGCAACCCTTCGTGGCCGTAGCGGCGTGCCACTGCGGACGACAGCATTGTGCCGACGGTACGGTTGACGTTGCGGATCGGCGTGATGAAGCTGACCCGCTCGCGACGCTCCAGCGCCGGTTGGGCGACACCGATCAGCTTGTGATCAAGCGCGCGATCGAGACCGTGGTCCTGCGCCTCGCAGTGATGGCGAGCGACGTCCTCGGGCATCGGCGGCTGGTAGAAAATGCGTGAGAAATCGAGCCCCTTGGCCTTCCAGTGGTCGATGCCTTTCTTGGTATCGAGCAGGTGCGCGGCGCCGATCAGTTCGTCGAATCTGCGAATGCCGAGCTGCGCCATGATCTCGCGCACTTCTTCGGCGACGAAGAAGAAGTAGTTGACCACATGCTCGGGCTGGCCCCTGAAGCGGGCCCGCAACACCGGGTCCTGCGTGGCCACACCGACCGGACAGGTGTTCAGGTGGCACTTGCGCATCATGATGCAGCCTTCGACCACCAGCGGCGCGGTGGCGAAGCCGAACTCGTCGGCACCGAGCATGGCACCGATCACCACGTCACGGCCGGTCTTCATCTGGCCATCGACCTGCACGGCGATGCGGCCACGCAGGCGGTTGAGCACCAGTGTCTGCTGCGTCTCGGCCAGTCCCAGTTCCCAAGGCGTGCCGGCGTGCTTGATCGAGCTGACCGGCGAAGCACCGGTACCGCCGTCGTGGCCGGCGATCGTCACATGGTCGGCCTTGGCCTTGGCCACCCCTGCAGCCACCGTGCCGACCCCGACTTCGCTGACCAGCTTGACGCTGATCGACGCCTGCGGATTGGCGTTTTTCAGGTCGTGGATCAGCTGCGCCAGATCTTCGATCGAATAGATGTCGTGATGCGGCGGCGGCGAAATGAGGCCGACGCCGGGCACAGAGAAGCGCAGCTTGGCGATGTATTCGCTGACCTTGTGCCCGG
>JBFINI010000043.1:0-13179 GCA_041611275.1 Burkholderiaceae bacterium | reverse complement strand
TCGGGCCACTCGAAGATGCGGTGCGTGTAGTCCCAATAGTCGTCGAGCGATTCGCCCTTGACCGCGAAAACGGCGGTGCCGGCCGCGGCGATCGCCGCAGCGGCGTGATCCTGGGTCGAGAAGATGTTGCAGCTCGCCCACCGCACGCTGGCGCCCAACGCCTGCAGCGTCTCGATCAGCACCGCGGTCTGGATCGTCATGTGCAGCGAGCCGGTAATGCGGGCGCCGCGCAGCGGCTGGCTGGCGGCATACTCCTCGCGGATCGCCATCAGACCCGGCATTTCGGTTTCGGCGATGCGGATTTCCTTGCGGCCCCAATCGGCGAGCTTCAGATCAGCGACCACAAAGTCGCCCGATTGCGGAGAAACAGAGGGCTTTAAGACGGCGCTCATCTCGCGCGCTCCTTTAGAAGACAAAGAGTTGGCGAGCGCCGTTAGCACAGGCTGCCTTGGCGACAGCCGCTTCAAGCCTGGCGGGTCGCGCAAATGTCGCGCCCGTCGCAACGCTCCTCGAAGCAGGCAGGAGTTTACCCGGAAGCCGCTCCCATTGCAGCGAGTCGATCGCGACGCACCTCCTTCCACCAGCGCTGGCGTCGTCGCGTTTGCACTGTGGTTATTCGAGCAGACGCGAGGTCCCGTGCCTGGGGCGTCGAGCCAACCCGCGTGCTTGCTGCCCGTGGAGCGGGCGCCTTCTTGCATCCTGCACCGCCACCCCTATGGTCAGATGATGCGCTTGCGGACCTGGGTGACGATGATTTCAGCCAGCATGACGACGGTGAAAATGGCCAGCAGCACGACGGCCACGCGGTCCCACTGGAAGAGGTTCATGGCGGTGTTCAGTGCCACGCCGATGCCGCCGGCCCCGACCAGGCCGAGCACCGAGGATTCGCGCACGTTGATGTCCCAGCGCAGCAGCACGATGGCCCAGAACGCCGGCTTGACCTGCGGCCAGTAGCCCTTGGTCAGGATCGACAACCACGGACTGCCGGCGGCGCGCAGCGCCTCGATGGTGCCGCGGTTGGCCTCTTCGCAGGCCTCGCCGAACAGCTTGCCGACGAAACCGATCGACCGGAAAGCGATCGCCAGCGTGCCCGCCAGCGCCCCGGGCCCGAACACGGCAATGAACAGCAGCGCCCAGACCAGCGAGTTGACCGAACGGCTCGCCACCAGCAGCAGCTTGGCCAGGTAGTTCAGCACCGGCACCGGCGTCACGTTGCGGGCCGCCATCAGGCCGAGGGGCAGCGCCATCAATATCGACAAGATGGTGCCGAGGGTGGCGATATGCAGCGTTTCCATCATCGCCGCGTGCACACCCTGCCGATAGTGGACGTAGTCGATCGGCCACATCCGCACCAGCAGGTCCTTCATCTGCGCCGGTGCGTCGTAAAGAAACTCCGGAATGATCTCGATCGTGCGCAGAGAGACCACGACCGCGGCGACGACCGCCAGATAGACGGCAAAACGCGCCAACCGCTGTGCCGAGGAGAAGCGCTGCCACTCCTTATCGACGCGGGCGATGGGACCGGACTCGGCGCGTACGCTCATCGGGCTACTGGGCGAAGATCTTCTGGATCCGCGTCGAGATCACCTCGGCGGCGAAAACCACGACGATGATCGCCAGCAGGATCGCGCAGACGACGTCGTAGTCGAAGCGCTGGAAGGCGACGAACAGCGGCGCGCCGATGCCGCCGGCGCCGACGATGCCGACCATCGTCGAGTTGCGGATGTTCGAATCGAACTGGTAGGTGGAGAAGCCGATGAAGCGCGGCAGCACCTGCGGCAAAACGCCGAAGACGATGACATTCATGAACGAGGCGCCGGTGGCGCGCACCGCCTCGACCTGCTTGAGCGAAATCTCCTCGATCGCCTCGGCGAACAGCTTGCCGATGAAACCGATCGACGCCACGATCAGCGCCAGCACGCCGGCGATCGCGCCAAAGCCGACCGCCTTGACGAAGATGATGGCGACGATCACCGGGTGAAAGGCGCGGGCCAGCGCGATCAGACCGCGCGCGCTCCAGCTGACCCAGGCCGGCATCAGGTTGCGTGCGGCCAGCAGCCCGATCGGCAGCGACAGCAGGATGCCGGCAAATGACGCCAGCACGGCGATTTCGAGGCTTTCCTTCATGCCCTTGAGCACCGCCTCCCACTGACTGAAATTCGGCGGGAACATGCGGCCGAGGAAGGTACGCAGGTGATCGAGCCCTTCGACGAAGCGCTGCCAGGTAAAGTCCAGCTGCATGGCGGCGTAGATGCTGTAAGCGGCCAGCAGCAGCCAGCCGGCGCGCGCCCACCAGTTGGCCGGGAACGGCTCGCTTGTTCTCGCAACGGCGGCGTTCGCATTCATCGCAGTGCCTTCAGTGCAGCCAGTGCTCGCCGCCGTAGATGCGCTTGAGCTGCTGGTCGGTCAGCTCGTCCGGCGGTCCATCAAAGACAACGGTGCCGCCCGACATGCCAATGATGCGGTCGGCGAAGCGCCGCGCCAGTTCGACGTCGTGCATGTTGACCAGAATCGGTATCGCATGCTTCGCACCGACCTCGCGCATCAGCTCCATGATTTCGACCGAGGTCTTCGGGTCGAGCGAGGAGGTCGGCTCATCGGCCAGCAGCAGGCGCGGGTCCTGCATGATCGCGCGGGCGATGCCGACCCGCTGCCGCTGCCCACCAGACAGGCTGTCGGCGCGCTGATTGGCAAAACCGGCGAGGCCCACTTCGTCGAGCAGCTCGAAGGCGCGCGCGATGTCCTCCGGCGGATAACGCCGCAGCCAGGCCTTGAACGCCGACAGATAGCCTAGCCGTCCGCACAGCAGGTTCTCGATCACCGTCAGGCGCTCAACCAGGTTGTACTCCTGGAACACCATGCCGATATGGCGGCGCGCCAGCCGCAGTTCACCGCTCGACAGTTTGGTCAGGTCGCGTCCCTCGAACAGGATGCTGCCGCTGCGCGGCTCGACCAGCCGGTTGATGCAGCGGATCAGCGTGCTCTTGCCGGTGCCCGACGGGCCGATGATCGCGGTGACGCCGCGCGCGGCAATATCGAGCGTGATGTCGTGCAGGATGGGCTTGCCGCGCTTGTATTCCTGCGACAGCGCTTGGATCTGAAGTGCGGTTTCGCTCATCGGGTGTCCTGCCGGCGCAGGGTCAGCGCAAAACGGACAAAGAAAGACCGCCCGGCTTTAGCGGGCGGTCATGACAGGGCGTTTATCTACTTCTTCGCCGCTGCGGCCTTCTTCGCGCGGGCCTCTTCTTCCTTCTTGGTCAGCGCCTCGAACGCCGCTTGACCGAAGGACTCGCCACTGCCTGCCGCGACCTTGCGCACGACATCCCAGTCCTTCAGGTAGGTCACCGGGAAGAAGCGGTCGGCGCCGTCGAATGACTTCTTCATGTCTTCCGTGTAGCGATAGTCGTAGAAGCACTTGAGCATCTTGTCGCGCAGTGCCGGCTCGAGGTCGTGTGCATAGGCAAATGACGAGGTCGGGAACGGATCGCTCTGCCAGATGACGCGGAACTCGCTTTCCTTGACGGTGCCGCGCTGGATCATGCGCTCGAACACGTCGGAAGCGACCGGCGCAGCGTCATAGTCCCCCGTGCGGACGCCGAGCACCGAGCGGTCATGGCCGCCCGAGTACAGCACCTTGTAGTCCTTCTCAGGCGTGACGCCGAGCGCGGGGAACAGCGCGCGTGGCGCCAGGTTGCCCGAATTCGACGACGGCGAGGTATGCGCGACCTTCTTGTCCTTCAGGTCTTTCGGCGTCTTGATCTGGCTTTCGGCGCGAACGATCAGCGCCAGGTGATAGGACTGGTAGCCCTTGGCGTCGCCCTTGACCGCGAAAGGCACGGCGCCGGCAAGGTTGACGGCGAAGGCCGTCGGGCCGGTCGAGAAGCCGCCGACATGCAGCCGCCCGGAACGCATCGCCTCGACCTGTGCCGCGTTGCTCTGCACCTGGAAGAAGACCACTCGTTTGCCAGTGCACTCACCGAGGTAATCGGTGAATGGCTTGAAGACCTTCTCGTACACCGCCGGATCTTCGACCGGCGTATAGGTGAAAACCAGAACACTCGGGTTTCGGAACTTCTTCGGGTCGGTCGGCGGATCGGCGACCAGATCCTTGTTCGCATCACAGTAGATGCTGTCGAGTTCGCCGCGGTTCGAACACGTGTCCTGTGCGAACACCGACAAGGGGCCGGCCAGCGCAATTGCAGCCAAGAGCAGGCGCAGTCTCATCAGTTTCCTCCTCACTGTTTTCAGGGCAGCGGGATCTGCCCTCTTGTGACCCGCGATGATCAACCGCTTCGGCGTTCACCGCAAGCGTCGTTGTCCCGGCCTCGGCGTGGGGCGCGCTCCATCTTTTCTTGGCGGCTGGTGCCGCAGACAGCACACCAGCGGCGCACAGAACGTGCGAGCCTCGCAGCCGGGGCCGGCCTCCGCGTGGCTAGGCCGCGCTTCACTAAAAAAATTCGAATAACGGCTCCGTTTCCACCTGAGAACCGTTGCTTGTCGATCGATCCGCGCTCTCAGAGAGTGCGCGATCTTAGCTTCGTCCACGTGCCGGCACGGCGATCGCGAGCAGCTACGCTTAAAGTCCGGCCGCTGCCCGCAAGACGGCCGCCTTATCGGTGCGCTCCCAGCTGAACTCCGGCTCGTCGCGGCCGAAGTGTCCGTAGGCTGCGGTCTTTTCGTAAATCGGTCGCAGAAGATCGAGCATCTGCACGATGCCCTTGGGACGCAGGTCAAAATGTTCGGCGACCAGCTGGCCGATCTTCTCGTCGCTGAGCTTGCCGGTGCCTTCCGTGTACACGGTGATGTTCATCGGCCGCGCCACGCCGATCGCATAAGCGACCTGCACCTGGCACTGGCGGGCGAGACCGGCGGCGACGACGTTTTTGGCCACGTAGCGTGCCGCGTAGGCGGCCGAGCGATCGACCTTGCTCGGATCCTTGCCGGAAAAAGCGCCGCCGCCATGCGGGCAGGCACCACCGTAGGTGTCGACGATGATCTTGCGGCCGGTCAGGCCGCAGTCGCCGTGCGGGCCGCCGATAACGAAACGGCCGGTCGGATTGATCAGGAATTTGGTCTCCTTGGTCAACCATTCCTTTGGCAGCACCGGCCTGATGATGTCCTCGATGACCGCCTCGGTGAATGCCGGTTTCATCTTCTTGCCGTCGCTCATCTCCGGCGAATGTTGTGTGGACAGCACCACCGTATCGACGCTGTGCGGCTTGCCGTCGACATAGCGCATCGTGATCTGGCTTTTGGCATCCGGACGCAGAAAGGGCAGTCGGCCATCGCGACGCAGTTGTGACTGCCGCTCGACCAGCCGGTGCGCATAGAAGATCGGCGCCGGCATCAGTTCCGGTGTCTCGTCACAGGCGTAGCCGAACATCAACCCCTGGTCGCCGGCGCCCTGGTTCAGATAGTCATCCGAGGCCTGGTCAACGCCCTGCGCGATGTCATTGCTCTGCTTGTCGTAGGCGACCAGCACCGCACAGCCCCTGTAGTCGATGCCGTAGTCGGTGTTGTCGTAGCCGATCCGCTTGATCGTGTCGCGCGCGACCTGGATGTAGTCGACGTAGGCGTTGGTCGTGATTTCGCCGGCGAGCACGACCAACCCGGTGTTCACGAGCGTCTCCGCAGCCACGCGCGAACGCGGGTCCTGGGCCAGAACGGCATCGAGAATGGCGTCGGAAATCTGGTCGGCCACCTTGTCTGGATGGCCTTCCGACACGGATTCGGAGGTAAAGAGGAAGTCGCTTGCCACCGGTCGCTCTCCTGATGAATGACTTCGAACGGGCGTCTGGCCCGCGGAGAAAAGCGCGGTGACGCTTTAGCAGCATTTGCCGGATCGCTTTGTGCGCCGGCCCGCCCTGCAAGTTGTTCATTAACTCGGCGGAAACTTGGCGGATTATAGGCGAACGCCTCGGCCCGATCCTCTAGCATTCGTCGGTTCGCAACGTCCTTCGGCTCCCTGCCGCCAGCCCTTGCTCGCCACCCTGTTTCGTCTAATTGCGCGGCTTCCTCTGGCGGTGGTGCATACGCTTGGCGCGTTCGCCGGCTGGCTGACCTACGGGCTTTCGCCGACCTATCGGCGAACGCTGCAGGCCAATATGGGCCAGGCGGGGTTCGGCGAGCGGCCATTGCGAAACGCCGCCATTGCCCACGCCGGGCGGCAGGCGCTCGAAGCCGCCTGGCTCTGGCAGCGGCCGGCGGCCGACATCGCTGCCTGCGTCCACGAGAGGCCGCCGGGAAGCTTTGCGCGGCTGCTCAGCGAATCGCAGCCCCTGCTGCTACTCACGCCTCATCTCGGTGGCTTCGAGGCGGTCGCCCAGTACTACGCAACGCTGCCCGCAGCAACTGCGCGGCCGATGACCGCGCTTTATCGCATTCCGCGCAAGGCGGCGTTGCGACCGCTGATCGACACCCGGGCACGACCGGGTCTGCTGCTGGCGCCGGCCGACCTGCGCGGCGTGCGGATGCTGATGCGAGCACTTAAGAACGGGCATACGGCCGGCATCCTGCCCGATCAGGTGCCGTCACAAGGCGACGGCACCTGGACGCCGTTCTTCGGCAAGGCCGCCTACACGATGACGCTGCCGGCGCGCCTGGCGTTTGCGCAGCGAGCGCGCGTCATCTTCGTGCTCTGCGAGCGGATGCCGGGGGGTCGAGGCTACGCGCTGACGTCGGTGCCGTTCGAGGGCGAGTTAAGCGGCGATGTCGATGCCGACACGGCGCAACTGACCGTAGCGCTCGAGGCCCTGATCCGGCGATGCCCGGCGCAATACCTGTGGGGCTACAACCGCTACAAGACGCCGGCTGGGGCGAATCCGCTCGCTGCCAGAGAGGTCTTACGTTGACGCAAGTGCTGGCACGACTAACGATCGCGGCGATCAACACCACCGCGAGCTGGTCAGTCAGCGCCCGAGGCCGGCTTGGCAATGTACTTGGCACCTGCCTGTGGTGGCTGATTGGACCGCGCCGGCGGGTGACACTCGCCAATCTGCGTGCCTGCTTTCCGCAGATGAGCGAGCCAGAACGCCGGCAGCTCGGCCGACGACTGTTCGCCAACATCGCGCGAAGCGTGCTCGATCACTCGGTGCTCTGGTGCGGAACCCGCGCGGCCGTCGAGTCGCTGGTCCGCGTCGTAGGCGTCGAGCGCCTGCACAACCCTGACAATCGCCCGCTGATCCTGCTGGCGCCGCATTTCGTCGGGCTCGATGCAGGCGGGTTGCGCGTGAATACGCTGGTGCGCGGTGTTTCGATCTACGCTCGGCAGAGCAGTGCCGCCTGGGATGAGTGGCTGCTGAAAGGACGCCGGCGCTTCAACGATCCGGTGCTGATTCCTCGCCGCGGCGCCGCCGAATTGAAAGCGGTGCTGCGGGCCATGAAGGACAGCCTGCCCCTGTACTACCTGCCGGACATGGACCTCGGCGCGACCAACTCGATCTTCGTGCCGTTCTTCGGCGTGCCGGCAGCGACGATCCCGATGGTCAGCCGGCTGGCACGGCTGATCAACGCCAGGGTGGTGATGGCAGTCACCGAGATGACCGGCGATGGCTACGTGCTGCACTTCGAGGGGCCATGGGGCGATTTCCCCGGTGCCAGCGTCGAAGACGACACGGCACGGATGAACCGTGAGATCGAGCGCTGGGTGTTGCGGCTGCCGGATCAGTACCTGTGGACGCACAAGCGCTTCAAGACGCGTCCCGCTGGCCTGGCCTCGCTGTACTGAGGCGATAATCGCGCGATGCGACTGCGCTTCACCAAGATGCACGGCGCCGGCAACGACTTCGTGATGCTCGATGGGATCACGCAACGGCTGGCCCTCGACGAGTTGCCGATGCGGCGCCTGGCCGATCGCCGATTCGGCGTCGGCGCCGATCAGATCCTCGTGGTCGAACGCGCACAGCAGCCCGGCGTGGACTTCCGATATCGGATCTTCAACGCCGACGGCGGCGAAGTGGAGCAGTGCGGCAACGGTGCACGCTGTTTCGTGCGCTTCGTGCACGATCGTGGCCTGACCCACAAGCGCTCGATCCGCGTTGAAACGCTCGGCGGACTCATCGAGCCGCGACTGGAGGACGATGGCGAGGTCACCGTCGACATGGGCGTACCGGTGTTCGAGCCGGCGCGCATTCCGTTTGACGCCGAGGGCCTCGTTGCCCGCGCCGAGCATCACGACCGCTTATGGCCCTTGGCCATCCATGGCCGCGAAATCGAGTTTTCGGTGCTTTCGATGGGCAACCCGCATGCGGTACAGATCACCGATGACGTCGAGCAAGCGCACGTCGCCAAGGACGGGCCGGTGATCGAGCATCACGCCCGCTTCCCTTGCCGCGTGAACGCAGGTTTCATGCAGATCCTGGGCCGACACGAGATTAGGCTGCGCGTGTGGGAACGCGGCGTCGGCGAGACGCTGGCCTGCGGAACCGGGGCCTGCGCGGCAGCGGTCGCAGGTATCCTGCGCGGCGCGCTGGATACACCAGTCGCCGTGCACGCGCGCGGTGGCCGCTTGCGCATCGCCTGGACCGGCAACGGCCATCCCGTGCTTCTGACCGGGGCAGCGGACAAGGTCTTCGAAGGCGAGATCGAACTCTAAGCACCCACAATGACCCCTGACGACGTCGCGCAGTTCCTGATCGAAAATCCTGAGTTCTTCGATCACCACCCCGAGGTGCTGGCGAGCATCGCCATTCCGCATCCGCAGGACGGGCACGCCGTTTCCCTGGTCGAACGGCAAGCACTGATGTTGCGTGACCGGATCAAGTCGCTCGAGATGCGATTGGCGGAGATGATCCGCCACGGCGAAGAAAACGACCTGATCGCCGATCGGCTGGTGCACTGGGCTCGCGCGCTGCTTGCGCAGGCCGATCCGGCACGGCTGCCGGATACCCTACTCGAAGAACTTAGGGAGCAATTCAACGTGCCCTTCGGCGCCCTGCGCCTATGGGGTGTGGCGCCGGCGTATGCGGAATGCGAATGGGCGGCCGCCGCCAGCGACGACATCGTCCGTCTGGCCAGCAGCATGCAGGCCCCGTTTTGCGGTTCCAATGTCGGCTTCGAAGTGGCCGGTTGGATGGCGGCAGATCCAGGCGCGATCAGAAGTCTGTCGATGATGCCGTTGCGCGTTGGCGCTGATAGCAAGGCCTTCGGCA
Source organism: Burkholderiaceae bacterium (assembly GCA_041611275.1). GTDB lineage: Bacteria > Pseudomonadota > Gammaproteobacteria > Burkholderiales > Burkholderiaceae_F > JADJWR01. The sequence goes on along the minus strand of JBFINI010000043.1, from coordinate 4,030 downwards.
TGCTGGCTCTGGGCTCGCCAGATCCTGACCGTTTTCAGATCACGATGGGCACCGCGTTCCTGTCGCGCATTGCCGAACTGACCAGCGCGGCTCTCGCTCGGCTGCGCGCGTGATCCAGCGAAGGACGCGATGAACGACAACGGCGTCACCGGCTCGGCGGCGCCGATGTCGCCTGAGGTCGCCGCATTTCTCGACGAGCTTGCTCGGCAGCGTCGGCTGTCGGCGCACACTGTGGCTGCGTATCGCAGCGATCTCGCCGACCTGACGCGGCTCGCCGCCGGCACGCCATTGCCGCAGCTGCATCCCGCCGATGTCCGCCGTGCACTGGCACGACTGCATGGCGGCGGCGCCGCGCCGGCATCGCTGGCGCGCAAGCTGTCGGCTTGGCGGTGCTTCTTTGAATGGCTGTCCGCTCGCGGCCAAGTCGTTGCCAATCCCGTGGCCGGTGTCCGTGCGCCGCGGCGCGCCAAGCGGCTGCCGAAGGCGCTGGCGCCTGACCAGGCCGTCCAGCTCGCCGGGCACCCACCCGAAGCGGATTTACTGGCGCTGCGTGACAAGGCGATCGTCGAGCTGTTGTATTCGAGCGGGCTGCGCCTGTCCGAACTGGTTGGACTCGATTGGCACTACTTTCCCGCCGACAGCGGCAGTCCGGGGTCGACGTCGTGGCTTGACCTGGACGCGCGCCGCGTCACCGTGCTCGGCAAGGGCGGCAAGGTGCGACTGGTACCGGTGGGCGCCCCCGCCGTCGAAGCGTTGCGCATCTGGCTGAAGGCACGGGCGGGCCGCGTCGATGCCACGGCGCGGGCACTGTTCGTTTCCTCGCGCGGCACGCGCATCAGCGCCCGTAGCGTGCAGTTGCGACTGGCGAAACTGGCGCAGGCACTTGGCCTTGGCGTCCACGTGCACCCGCACGTATTGCGCCATTCGATGGCCTCCCATGTGCTGCAAAGCAGCGGCGACCTGCGCGCCGTGCAGGAACTGCTCGGCCACGCCAGCATCGCCACCACGCAGATCTACACGCGGCTGGACTGGCAGCATCTGGCCAAAGCCTACGATGCCGCACATCCGCGAGCACGGCGCAAGAGCGGATGAGGCACGCGTAGGCATGCTAGGCGCCGCCGAACTGATCCTCAAGCCAGGCAAGGAACGTTCGCTGTTGCGCCGGCATCCGTGGGTCTATGACACGGCGGTCGCCCGCGTCAACGGCCGGCCCGCCGCTGGCGATACGCTGGCGGTGCGCAGCCGCGACGGCAAATGGCTGGCGTGGGCCGCGTTTTCACCTGCCTCGACTCTGCGCGCACGCTGCTGGTCATTCGTAGAAACAGACGTCATCGATCAGGAATGGCTGGCCGCGCGGGTCCAGGAGGCGGTTGCCCGCCGCGCACATCTTGCTGCAGCCAGTGACGCGCTGCGGCTGGTCTTCGGCGAGGCCGACGGGCTGCCCGGGCTGATCGCCGACCGCTACGGCGAGCAACTGGTCGTGCAGTTCCAGGCCGCCGGCGTCGAGGCGAGGCGCGAGACGCTACTCGATGCGCTTGCCGCCGCCAGCGGTTGTGCCGACATCTTCGATCGCTCCGACAGCGCCGGCCGCACGCGCGAAGGACTGCTGCCGGCGCGCGGGGTCGCGCGGGGTGCCGAGCCGCCGCCGCGCATAGGCATTCATGAGCACCGGCGCCGATCATGGGTCGACGTCCGTTGCGGGCATAAGACCGGTTACTACATCGACCAGCGGGACAATCGTCGGCTGGCTGGCGAACTGGCCCTGCGCCTTCGCGACCAGCGCGGCCGTCCGGTCAGCGCCTTGAACTGCTTCTGCTACACGGGCGGATTCTCTGTCGCGATGGCGGCCGGGGCCGAGGAAGTGCTGTCGATCGATTCGTCGGCCGAGGCACTGGCGCTGGCGCAGGAAAACTGGCGGCTGAACGATCTGCCGCAGGCCGCTGCGCAATGGCAGGCGGCCAACGTATTCGACGCGCTGCGCGCGCTGCGCAACGATGGGCGCAGTTTCGATCTGATCGTGCTCGATCCGCCGAAATTCGCCGCCAGCCATCATCATGTCGATCGCGCCGCCCGTGCCTACAAGGACATCAACCTCAGCGCTCTGCGGCTGCTGAACGCGGGCGGTTTCCTGCTGACCTTCTCCTGCTCGGGCGCGATCGGAGTCGAGCTGTTCCAGAAGATCGTCGCCGGCGCCACCGTCGATGCCGGCGTCGAGGCCCAACTGGTGCGGCGGCTGGCGGCTGGCGAGGACCATCCGCTGCGCATGGCGCACCCGGAGGGCGAGTACCTCAAGGGCCTGCTACTGCAGCGCGTCTGAACCGAAGCCCGAAGCGGCTTTGCCGGCGCAGCGGATCTTCTACAATCGCGCCCCTTCGTACTGGCGCAGCTGCGCCGGGCGCTTGTCGCAACGGGCGCGATACCCGGCGCGGGCCCCGGCCATGAACGCCTCTGGATCGCCATGAACACAGTCGAGCCGCAAGTCCCGGTCACGGTCCTCACCGGCTTTCTCGGTGCCGGCAAGACGACCCTGCTGAACCGCATTCTCAGGGAGAGCCACGGCCACCGCATCGCGGTGATCGAGAACGAGTTCGGCCCGGAGGGCGTGGACAACGACCTGCTGATCGCCGACACCGACGAGCAGATCGTCGAGATGAACAACGGCTGCATCTGCTGCACCGTGCGCGGCGACCTGGTGCGCATCCTCGGCGAGCTGAAGGACAAGCGCGCCAACGGGCAGCTGAACTTCGAGCGCGTGATCATCGAAACCACCGGCATGGCCAACCCGGGACCGGTGACCCAGACGTTCTTCATGGACGACGACATCGCCTCTTACTACCTGCTCGATGCGGTGGTCACGCTGGTCGATGCCAAGCACGGCCACGCCACGCTCGACGCACAGCCCGAGGCGCAGAACCAGGTCGGTTTCGCCGACCGCATCCTGCTGACGAAAACGGACCTCGTGTCCGCCGCCGAAGTCGAGTCGTTGCACGAGCGGCTGCTGCAAATGAATCCGCGCGCGCCGATCAAGCCCGTGCGGATGGGGGAAATCCCTTTGAAGGAAGTGCTCGACCTGCGTGGCTTCAACCTGAACGCGATTCTCGAGATCGATCCGCAGTTCCTTGCCGGCGAACATCCGGATTCCGCTCGCGCCCGCGGCCCCGATCGCGGCGATCATGATCACGGTCATGGCCACGAGCATGAACACGGCCATCATGAGCACGGATCGGTTCACCATCATCATCACGACGATGCGATTAAGGCTTTCGTATTCCAGGCGACGCGGCCGTTTGATGCGGCCAAACTGGAGGAATACATGGGGGCCCTGACGCAGGTTTACGGTCAGGACATGCTTCGGTATAAAGGCGTCCTTTTCATGAATGGCAGCCCTCGTCGGATGATCCTTCAGGGCGTGCACATGCTGATGGGCGCCGACGTAGGCCGCCCCTGGGGCAAAGACGAAAAGCCCGGCAGCAAGATGGTGTTCATCGGACGCAACCTGCCGAAGGACGCAATATTGAAAGGACTTGAGGCCTGCTTGGCGCGCTGAGCGCGGTCCGAGCAGCCGAGGCGACGAGGTGACGAAAAATGGTTGCAAAAGCAAAGGCTGCGAAGCCAGCCAAGAAGGCACCGGCCAAATCGGTCAAAGCCGCCAAGAAGGCTCCGGCCAAGCCGGCCAAAGCCGCCAAGAAGATCCCGGCCAAGGCGGCCGCCAAGAAGGCTCCGGCCAAGCCAGCCAAGAAGGCCGTGAAAGTGGCGGCCAAGCCGGCGCCGAAGGCTCCTGCCCGGTCGCGCGCGGCCGGCACCAGGCCGGCAACGGCGCGCGCAGCGTCTTCTGCGGCAGTTGCCCAGCCGACGGCGCCCATAATCGCGCCGCGGCCGGCACCGGCGCCCAGACCCGCGCCAACGGTCAGCCCCAAGGACGTCGCTGTCGCGCATGAATACCTGCTGACGCGATCGGCCAATCGAAGCGAAGAGCCGATCGTTGTCAACGGGCGGCGCCTGCCCACCGAAGAGCAGGTGCTGAAGATGC
>JBFINI010000042.1:0-13431 GCA_041611275.1 Burkholderiaceae bacterium | reverse complement strand
CGCGCGGCGGCGCGGCATTGCCGAGTCTTGCCGGTAACCCCCCAGTAACTCGCGCCCGCTTAGTTTCGCATTCGAATCGGTGCGCCGATCATGCGGCTCTGTGACAACGGGCGAATCGGTCTGCCGACGAATCGACCGCCGACGGACGGCTGCAATCACATTCGAAAGGCAACCACGATGCTCATTCACGCTGGACACAAGGCCTCGCCGAAACGGTGGATCGATTATGTCCGCTATCGGCGACTGCCAATTCGCTGCGCGGCAACCCCGGCCGACATGGGGCGTCGATCGGAAGCGACGCCGCCGTCAGTGGCAGCTCGGATTGCCGCGTTTTGCAGGGGTTTGTCGCTTGGTCTCGCACTGGCCGCCGCGGGCGCGCCGGCGCTGTCGCAGGGCAAGCTCGATGGACAGATGCTGAAAGCCTTCGGCGGCACGTATATGGTCCGCTGCGATGACAATGCCTCGCCGAAGGCGACCATCTTTGCGGACGCGCTGGTGTTCCTGCACGGCGAGAAGCGAATTGCCGGCCGTAACGTGCAAGCGGCCGCGTCGTATTTCGGGCAAAGCTCACCGCCTGGATTCCGGACCGCGCTGCTCAGCGAGGCCGCCGGCGGCCAGGCGCTGACGTTCCTGATTCACCAGGACAAGTCGGGCGACTACCTCACTGTCGACGGCGGCCCAAAAGTGCTCGCGTCGATCGGCAAGCCGCTGGCCGGCAGCAAGTTCCGCCGCTGCGACGGCGGTGCGTCGCGGCCGGTGATGGCCGCAACCGCGCCACAACGAAGCTACGCACTGCATGAACTGAGCGCGGCCGGGCTGCTGCAGGATCCCAAAGCCAAGGCCGCGTACTACCGCGCGCTTGGCCCGCTGGTGCGTGAACCCTGGCTGGCCAGGCTTGATGGCCCGAGTCCGCAGAACAAGCAGCTGAAAGTTGCGGGCGGTGAATTCATCCTGGCCAGCGCGTGCAAGAACCACGACTGCGCCAACCACAACACGGTTCTTCTGTACTCGGCCACGCAGAAAACCGTTTACGGAAAGGTCTATCAGCGCGGCCGATCGTCATACATCGGTGCACCGCCGCCTGCGGTAGTCGCCGAACTCGAGCGGCTGTGGGCCTCGGAGTGGCGGCGAAACCGTTGACCGGCAGGCTACGGCCTCGGCAATGGCCGCCCGCCGCCGTCGAGCAGGCGTGAGAGCGCCACCGCATGTCGACGCCCTATCCGCTGGTCAGGCAATGGCGCGACCTCGATGCACAGTTGGCGCCGCACAGCGATCACGTGCGCCCGACCGCTGGAGAACCAGCGCAACGTTCGGCGCCGGTTCGATCGCGATGTCCGGTCGGCTTACGCTCGCCGCAATGTCATTGCCCTCGCCTCAGCGGGTCCAGCACAGCCTTCGTCGTCGAAGGCGATATCTCCGCCTCCGTCCGGCACGCCGTTCGCCTGTAGTCCGCCGAAATCGAACAGCGCCGCATCGAGCAGGTGAGAGGGCACGACCCGCGTCAGGCTGCCGAAGATCGTCTGTGCGCGACCCGGGTGGCGACGTTCCCACTCGGCCAGCATCCGCTTGACCTCCTGGCGCTGCAGGTTGTCCTGCGAACCGCACAGGTTGCACGGAATGATCGGAAAATTTTTCGCTTGCGCATGGCGCGCGAGATCGGCTTCCTGCACGTAGGCCAGCGGCCGGATGACGACATGGCGGCCGTCGTCGGAAACGAGCTTCGGCGGCATGCCCTTCAGTTTGCCGCCGTAGAACAGGTTGAGGAAGAACGTTCCGAGGATGTCATCGCGGTGATGGCCGAGCGCGATCTTGGTCGCACCGAGTTCGCCGGCCAGCCGATACAGGATGCCGCGGCGCAGCCGCGAGCACAGCGAACACATCGTCTTGCCCGCGGGGATCACGCGGGTAACGATCGAATAGGTGTCCTGGGTCTCGATGTGAAAAGGCACGCCAAGCCCGGCCAGATACTCGGGCAGCACGTGCGGCGGGAACCCCGGCTGCTTCTGGTCGAGGTTGACCGCCACGATGTCGAAAGCGATCGGCGCGCGCTGGCGCAGCCGCAGCAGCACGTCGAGCAGCCCGTAGCTGTCCTTGCCGCCGGAGACGCAGACCATCACGCGGTCGCCGGCCTCGATCATGTTGAAATCGGCAATCGCCTGGCCGGCAAGCCGCAGCAGTCGCTTTTCCAGCTTGTTCGCCTCGTGCGCGGCCTTCTGTGCCGCCCGCACGCTGCCGGCATGGAGTTCAGCGGGTGCGTTCATCGATCGGTCCTCTGCTCTGCACACAACGCAGCGCTTGCACCGTAGCCGGCGAGGGCCTCGTGCGCTGCGCCCGATGTTGCCAAGCGATCAGCTTTCCTTGAAATGAAAGATCTCGACGCCGACGGCCTCGACGTCCTCGTAGACATCCGGTTTTTCGCTCGCCACCCGCACCGCGACCACGCCCGGGTGGGACAGCAACATGCGGGCGATGTCATCGACCAGCGTCTCCTGCAGGTTGATATGACCCTGCTCGATGCGGCGGCGGATCGTCAGGCGAACGAAATCGTAGTCGAGCACCTCGCTGATGCGGTCATGCCGCGGCGTAGTCAGCAGCAGCGGTACGAAGACGTCGACGTTGATGATCAGACGCTGCGCGCCGTTGCGCTCGAAGTCGTGAATACCGATATTGGCGTCGAGCAGGACCTCGCGCAGAAAAATGCGCCGGCAATTGGCCAGACGTGGATCAAGCAGCCAGGTCACGGTTTCTCCGTCAGGAACATCACGTCGCGCTCACTCGGCACCAGATGCTGGCCACCGTCGACCAGCAGGGTCGTGCCCGTGATCGCCTGCGCACTGGCCGCAAACACCACCGCCTGCGCCACGTCTTCCGGCGTCGAAGAGCGGCCCAGCGGGGTCTTGCGGTGGGCCGCGGCAAAACCGGCTTCTGTCTGCTCGCCGGACACCATCGTGATGCCGGGCGCCACGCCGACCACACGGACGGCCGGCGCCAGCGCCTTCGCCAGCAGCGTCGTGGCCTCGCGCAAGGCCGCCTTCGACAGCGTGTAGCTGAAGAAATCCGGGTTCGGGTTGTACAGCTTCTGGTCGAGCAGGTTGATGACGACCGCGCGCGTCGCCGCCGGCAGCTGCGCGTGCAGCGCAGTCGCCAGCAGCACCGGGGCGGCGGCGTTCACCCGCATCGTGCGCGCAAACAGCCCGGCATTGAACGCTGTCGCACTGTCGTACTGGAACAGCGAAGCGTTGTTGACGAGACAGGTCACCGGGCCGAGCGCCTGCGCGCAGCGATCGACCAGCACACGCGCCGCCGGCTCGTCGGCGAGATCGGCGGCCAGCGCGATCGTGCGCCGGCCCAGTGCTTCGATCGCGCGCGCCGTGGCCAGCGCCTCGGACTCCGAGCGGCTGTAGTGGATCGCCACGTCCCAGCCCGCACGCGCCAGCGCCAGCGCGATTGCCCGGCCGATGCGCTTGGCACCACCGGTGACCAGCGCCACGCCGTTGCTGTGTGAATTGCTAGCCATAGGGCGGCGAAGTTTACCGGTAGCATCGTTGCAGTCCCGATGCCGCCCGCGCCCTCCTTTTTGCCAGCGCCGTCGCCCGAGGCGGCGGCGCATAGCGAAGAAGTCTCCTCGCTGATTGCCGCCCAGATTGCGGACGCCGGCGGCTGGATCGGCTTCGACCGCTATATGGAGCTCGCGCTGTACGCACCCGCTCTCGGCTATTACGCCGCCGGTGCGCGCAAGTTCGGCGGGGGCAGCCAGGGCGGCGATTTCATCACCGCACCCGAGTTATCGCCGCTGTTCGCGCAGGCGCTGGCCGGGCAGCTGGCGCAGGTGTTCGCGCAGGCGCCGCCGCGCATCATCGAGTTCGGCGCCGGCACCGGTGCATTGGCGCGCGAGCTGCTGGCCGCGCTCGATGCGCGCGGGCTGGCGGTCGAAAGCTACGGCATCGTCGAGCTGTCGGCCGACCTGCAGGCGCGGCAGCGTGAACTGCTCGACGACGATCGCGTGCACTGGCTCGATGCGCCGCCGACGGACTTTGCCGGCGCCATGATCGCCAACGAGGTGCTCGACGTGATGCCCGTGCGGCTGTTCGTGCGCGAGGCGGGCCGATTGCACGAGCGCGGCGTGACACTGCACGGCGGCGCGCTGGCCTTTGCGACACGGACCGCCGAGGCCACAATCGCCGAAGCGGTGGCCGAGATCGAAGCCGACGTCGGTCCGCTCGCCGACGGTTATGGCTCGGAGCTAGGTTTGCTCGCTCGCGGCTGGATGCGCGCCGCCGGCCGCTGGCTCGGGCACGGTGTGCTGCTGGCGATCGACTACGGCTTTCCGCGCCGCGAGTATTACCACCCGCAGCGGTTGATGGGCACGCTGATGTGCCACTATCGGCATCATGCTCATGCCGATCCGCTGTGGCTGCCGGGGCTCAACGACATCACGGCCCATGTCGATTTCACGGCGATGGCGCAGGCGGCGCACGACGGCGGGCTGACGGTGCTCGGTTACACGTCGCAGGCGCGTTTCCTGCTCAATTGCGGGCTGCTCGACCTCGTGCAACGGGCCGAGTCGCCGCGCGTTGCCAATGCGGCGCATCGCTTGCTGTCCGAAGCCGAGATGGGCGAACTGTTCAAGGTGCTCGCCCTCGGCCGCGGCATCGACCTGCCGCTCGCCGGCTTTGCCAGCGGCGACCGCACCCACACGCTGTAGGAGTGGCCGACTTGCGCTGGCTGCTGACCTTGTTCATCGCGCTGATCGTGCTCAGCGCGCTGCAACCCTGGCTGCGCAAGATCGGCATCGGCCGGCTGCCGGGCGACGTGAACTTCCGCATCGGCAACCGCCAGTATTCATTTCCCTTTGCCAGTACCGTGCTGATATCGGTGCTGATGTTCCTCATTGGCCGGTTCATTTGACGGGGTCGCCGCGGGCGCTGGCGGCACGCGCACATCGAGGCCGAAGCGCAACCCCGGACGGTCCTTGCGGAACGGTTGCTCCATCGGGTAGGCGGTGGCGAGCGGGCCCACGCAGCAGGCCGCTACCATGAAGCCGGCTGAGCGACGCGATCGACGCGATCGACATCTTCGACGACGGACCTTCATGAAAACCGAACTGACGTCTCCGACCGGATTCCGCCTGCCTCGGCTGTTGCTGCCGCGGCCGGGCATCGACCTGCGCAAGTGGGCGGTGATCGCCTGCGACCAGTACACCTCCGAGCCCGACTACTGGCAGCGAGTCGCGGCCGAGGTCGGCGACGCGCCGTCGACATTGCAGTTGATCTTTCCCGAGGTCTACCTCGGACAGGCCGATGCGCCGGCACGTATCGAGGCCATCCAGCGCACGATGCGGCGCTATCTGGCCGCTGGCCTGTTGGTCGAGCACGCCGGCGCGGTCTTCGTCGAGCGCCGGCTCGGCACGCGCGTTCGCCGCGGCCTGCTGCTCGAACTCGACCTGGAGCACTACGATTTCAGCGCGCGGTCGACGAGCCTGATCCGCCCGACCGAGGGCACGATGGTCGAGCGGCTGGCACCGCGCATCGCCGTGCGCAGCGGCGCCGACCTCGAACTGCCGCACATCTTGGTGCTGATCGACGACCGGGCGGGCACGCTGATCGAGCCGCTGGCGGCGGCGCGCGGCTCGCTGGCACCGCTGTACGAAACGGAGCTGATGCTCGGCGGCGGCCACGTGGCCGGCTTTGCGGTGGACGCTGCGCGCGGCGAGCAGGTGGTGCGCGCGCTGCAGGCGCTGGCCGATCCGCGCGCCTGCGCGCACCGTTACGGCCTGCCCGAGGGCACTCCGCCGATGCTGTTCGCGATGGGTGACGGCAACCATTCGCTGGCCACCGCCAAGTCGATGTGGGAGCGCATCAGGGCAACGGCCGGCATGGACCATCCGAGCCGCTGGGCGCTGGTCGAGGTGGTGAACATCCACGATGCGGCGCTCGACTTCGAGCCGATCCATCGGCTGCTGTTCGGTGTGAAGGTCGATGTGCGGGCGGCATTGCGACAGCAGTTCGGCGACGAGGTGGCGTTCACCGACCTGCCGACTGGGCAGGCCATGCGCCAACGCTTGCGCGAACTGCCCGCGGGCCGACAGGCCGCCGGCCTGATCGGGCCCGGCGCGCGCTTCGCGACGGCCGAGTTCAGCGATCCGCCGTCGTCGCTGGCGGTGGGCACGCTGCAGCCCTTCATCGATCGACTGATCGGTGACGGCGGCGCGGCGAGCGTCGACTACGTGCACGGCGAGGAGACGTTGGAACGCCTGGCGCAGCAGGCCGGCTGCGTGGCTTTGCACATCGGCACGGTGAGCAAGAGCGAACTGCTCAAGCGCGTGGTGCACGAAGGCCCGCTGCCGCGCAAGACCTTCTCGATGGGCGAGGCTGACGAGAAGCGCTTCTACGTCGAGGCGCGCCGCATACGTTGAGCCGTCGCCCGACCGGCTGCTTAGCCGTGGCTTCTCGACGCGGCGCACCGGCTACCTGCCCGGCGCGCAGGTGCCTGCAGCGTCCCTGACGGAACCGATGTGCGGCTCAGGCGGCCAGCCCCTGCGCGACGGCGGCGATCCGCGCCTGGCGTACCGCCTGGGCGATGCGCTCACCATCGGGACCGACGCGGGCGGAAATCGCGCCGGCATCGACTGCGCGCGCGGCATCGAGCGCCAGCAGCACACGGTCGCGCTGCGGATAGGCGTCGTCCTCATGGCCGCTGCGGCCGCGCGCATCGGCTTCGCAGGCGTCGAGCACCTGCGCCAGCAGGCCCGGACGACGCAGCGCGTCGCAGCGCTCCAGCAGGCGGACCAGCGCTGCAGCATCGAGCTCGAGTGCGCGATGGACGTGGTCATGCTCACGCGCGGCCAGCAGCGAAGCATCGCGGCAGTCGCTGGGCACGCGCAGCCGGTCGTTGACCGCGCGCGCGAGCTCGACGCTGCGTTCCTCGTGGCCAACATGACGCGGCCTCTGTTCCTGCGGCGTCGTGCCCTTGCCGAGGTCATGCAGCGCCGCGGCCCAGCGCGCGGGCAGCTGCGCGCCCATGCGGGCAGCGGCGTCGAGCACCAGCAGCAGATGCAAGCCCGTATCGATTTCGGGGTGCACATCGGAGCGCTGCGGCACGCCCCAGAGACGATCGACCTCCGGCAGCAGGCGCGCCAGCGCGCCGGCCTCGCGCAGCACCTCGAACATCCGCGACGGCCGCGATTCCATCAGCCCGCGCGACAACTCCTGCCACACGCGCTCCGGCACCAGCGCATCGACTTCGCCGGCGGCAGTCATCGAGCGCATCAGCGCCATCGTTTGGTCAGCGATCGAAAAATCGGCAAATCGCGCCGCAAAGCGGGCCACGCGCAGAATGCGCACCGGGTCTTCGGCGAAGGCCGGGCCGACGTGGCGCAGCAGCCGCGCATCGAGATCGGCGCGGCCGCCGAAAGGATCGACGAGTTGACCTTGCTCATCGAGCGCCATCGCGTTGATGGTCAGGTCGCGCCGGGCCAGGTCCGCCTCGAGGGTGACCTCTGGCGCAGCATGGAACACAAAGCCGTGATAACCGGGCGCGGTCTTGCGCTCGGTGCGCGCCAGCGCGTATTCCTCGTGCGTGCGCGGATGGAGGAAGACCGGAAAGTCCTTGCCCACCGGACGGTAGCCCGCCGCGATCATCTGCGCGGGCGTGGCGCCGACCACCACCCAGTCGCGGTCGCTGACCGGACTGCCCATAAGCTGATCACGCACGCAGCCGCCGACCGCATAGACCTTCATCGACGACGCGTCACTGCGCGATCACTTCAGTTTCGGCATGGGCGGCAGCGATCCATTGCTGCATCGGCGCGGTGGCCAGCACACCATTGATATAGGCAGTCAGTGTGGGCGGCAGCGGCACCGCGTAGGTGGTGAAGCGTGTTGCGACCGGCGCATAGAAGGCGTCGGCGATCGAGAACCTGCCGAACAGGAACGGCCCGCCGCTGGCCTGCAGCGACTCGGTCCAGATCGACTCGATGCGTGCGATTTCGTCGGCCACTTCGGCCAGAGCGAGCGAACCGGCACCGCGGCCCGGCAGGCTGGCGCGGATGTCCATCGGCAGATGCGCGCGTACGGCACCGAATCCGGAATGCATCTCGGCGACAATGGCCCGTGCGCGGGCGCGGTCAACCGCATCTGCCGGCCACATCGCGCCGCCGGCATGCGCCTCGTTGATGTACTCGCAAATGGCCAGCGAATCCCAGATCGTCAGATCACCACCGGGCCGCTGATCGATCAGGCAAGGTACGCGACCGCTCGGCGAGTACTTCAGGATGTCGGCTCGCGTGTCGGGCTGATCGAGCGGGATGCGGATTTCGTCAAAGGCGATAGCGGCCATCTTCATCGCCAGCCATGGCCGCAGCGACCACGACGAGTAGTTCTTGTTGCCGATCACGAGTGTCAGGGCCATGTTCGCACCTCCTTGGTCGTGCGCCGGCCGTGGCGATCGTCAGCGCCGCGCGCGGGCGCGGAAGCCGCCGAATCGCGTGCGCGGATGCAGGCCGGCCAGATACAGCGATGCTTCGGGTTCCATCGGTGTGGCGGTGATGCCCAACTCGGACGCCGGCTGGTACGGCTGCTTGCTGGCGACGTTGTCGCGCTTCATCGAGTCGAGGTTGTCTCGGCTGAGCAGCGGTTCGCCCGGGGCGAACTCCATCAGCCGCGCCTGCAATCGCGCCACGCCGTCGGGCAGCGCGATCACCAGCCGCTTGTGACCGGCGGCGGCGGTGGCGAACTGCACCAGCTCGCGCAGCGTGTAGATCTTCGGTCCGCAAAGTTCGTAGGCCTTGCGGATCGTCGCGTCGTTGTCGAGGCTGTTGACGAACGCGCGCGCCACGTCCTCGACCCAGACCGGCTGGAACTTCACGTGGGCACCGCCGATCGGCAGCAGCGGTGCAATCGCCGCCAGCTTGGCAAACATGTTCAGGAACGCGTCTTCGGCGCCGAAGACCACCGACGGCTGAAAGATCGTCCACGCCAGCTTCGACTGTCGCACCAGCGCTTCGGCACGACCCTTGCTGCGTTGGTACATCGACGGGCCATTCTGGTCAGCGCCGAGCGCGCTCATGTGCAGGTAACGGCGCACCTTGTTACTGGCGCAGGCGGCGAGCACGCGACGCGTCAGATCGACATGCACGCGCTCGAATTGCGCTTCGGTGCCGTGCAGGATGCCGACCAGGTTGATGACCGCCTGCTGACCGGCGACCAGCCCGCTCAGCGCGCCTTCGTCGTGCACGTCGGCTTCGACCACCTCGCAGGTCGGCAGCATGATCAGGTGCTTGGCACGATCGCGGCGGCGTGCTGGCACCAGCACGCGACAACCGCGCCCGACCAGGAGGTTGACGATGTAGCGGCCGATAAAGCCCGAGCCGCCGATCACCAGGATGTTCTTGTGCTGCATGTGCCGGCTCTGAACGAAGCGCACCGATTTTACGGCGCACCGGCGCTCGGCGGCGGCGCGCGACTAAGGCAGGGTGGTGCTGCCGGCGGCCTTCGGCGCGACCGTACCGAGCCGCTCTTTCAGAGACGTCGAACGCTCGTCAAACAGCATCGCGTAGACCACGGCGTTTGACATTACTTTCTTGACGTAGTCACGTGTTTCATTGAAGGGGATCGTCTCGGCGAAGATCGCGCCCTCCACCGGGCGACTCAGCGCCGCGCGCCATGCGCGCGGTCGGCCAGGTCCCGCGTTGTAGGCGGCCGACGCCAGCGCCGGATGGCCGTCGAGGTCGTCGAGCACCATGCGCAGATAGCTGGTGCCCAGCCGCAGATTGACATCGACATCCGTGACGCGCGAGAAGCTGTAATCGGTCATGCCAACCTTGCGTGCCACCCAGCGCGCGGTGGCCGGCATCAGCTGCATCAAGCCGGATGCGCCGGCCGAAGAGCGAATGTCCTCTACAAAGCGCGACTCCTGCCGGATCAGTCCATACACCCAAGTCGGCTCCAACCCGGCCGCGCGCGAGTGGGCCTCGAGCGCCTGCCGATAGGGCGCCGGAAAGCGCTGCGTGAAATCGAATTCCTCGCGTGTGCGTTCGGACGTTGAAATCATGCGGTCGAGCACGCCGTTGCGGCGGGCGAACTCGGCCGCCGCCAGCATCTGCCGGTCAGTCATCCGCTCGCCTTCGTTGGCCACGCCGATCTGCCAGTTCCATTCGCGATGACCTTCGGGCCGCAGCCCCAGCGCATAGAATTTCAGCGCCCGCCGCAATCCGGCATTCGCTTCCATCGGCGCCAGCTCCTCGACGGTGACCGCTGGCGCCCGCGGCGGCAACACGATTGGCCTGCCGATTTCCTCGGCGGCCAGCTTGCCGTAAAAATCGAGCCGAGTAGCAATACGCGCGAACTGGCGCTCAGCGGCTTCCCCATCGCCGGTGGCGGCCAAAGCCCGGCCGAGCCAGTAGATCCAGGTCGGCTCGTCAGCCAACGAGACCGGCATCCGCTCGATCGTGTTGCGCACCATCGACCAGTCGCTGGCCCGCAACGCGGCGCGAACCTGCCACTCAAGAACCTCGTCAGCGCGCGCTGTCTCGGCACCTGCACCAACACGCGCACCGCCATGCCGATACCAGTCGACCGCTTCGGGCATCAGCTTGACGGCCGCGATGTGGCCGATCCGGCCCCACACGAGACCACGCTGCTCAGGGGTCAGGTGCAGGTTCAGCGCGGCGGCAAAGCGCGCAGCCTGCTCGGGGTCCTCACGCGACAGCCGCGACAGCGCCAGCAGCACGGCCTCGAGCTGCGGCTCCTTGATCCTACGCTCGTGTGTGGCCAGCCAGCGCTCTGGACGCTCCAGTATCTGCTGGGCCATCGCCGCCTCGCTGCCGTCGAGTGCTGTGGCCAGGCGGCGGGCGGTGGCAACCTGGTTGTGCTCGACGAGCGTGCGCAGACGCGACCACCGCGACAGCTGCCCGTCGGCGATCAGTTCGTCGGCCAGGGCGACGCAGGCCTCGGTAGCCGACTCGCGAGTGGCGGCGAGCAGTGCGCGCCCCTCGGCAGCGAGCGCTTTCGGCCGGTCCTGGGTGACGTAGCGCGCCAGCGTTTCGTAGCAGCGGATTTGCGCATCGTCGCTCCAGACCAGGGTTCGCCGCTCGCGCAGAAACGTAGCGAATTCGCCCCGCGCGCCGAGATTCAGCAGCCATTCGAGTCGGATGCGGTCGGCCACATAGGTGCGCGGATACCTGGCCATGAAAGCCTTGACCACCGGGTCGAGCGCTGCGGCGTCGGCACCGCGTTCGCTCTGCAGCCGCAACTGCAACGGCCAGAACTCGCTGTAGACACCGAGGACATGCTCGCCGATCTGCGCCGCCGCCTGCATCAAGCGGACGCGATCGCCGTTGGCCATCGCGTCGCGCGCGGCAAGCAGCGCGGCGTCGCCGTTCATCGCCTCGACGCGCTTGGACGCTGGTTGAGCGCAAGCGACATTCACGGCCGACGCGACGACGGCGCAAGCGGTGATGTGTAGGATGCGACGTGCCCTGAACTGCGGCATGAGGTCAGGCTAACACAGCGCATCGCCAAATGAGCTTCAGGATTCCCCCGCCCCCACCGCCCAGATCGTCGGCCCCGGATCCGAAACGTGGCGCGCTGCGCGCGAAACTGCTGGCCGCACGGCTCGAACTGACCGACCGCGACGCGCGTTCGCGCATGCTGTGCGACCGGCTGCTGCGCTGGCTGCGCACGATGCCACTGCAGCGGCTGGCCTTCTACTGGCCAACGCGCGGCGAGCCGGATGTGACTGCGGCCGTGACCACCTGGCTGGCTGAAGAGGCCGGCCGCAGCGCCGCCCTGCCGGTGATCGCCGGCCAGGTGCTCGAGTTCGCGCCCTGGCACCCACGCATGCCGATGAAGGCAGGTCAGCTCGGCATTCAGGTGCCGGACACCAAGGCCCGGATCAAGCCGCAGTTGCTGCTGATTCCCTGCGTCGGTATCGATGCCAGGCGCTACCGGCTTGGCTACGGCGCCGGCTTCTATGACCGTACGCTGGCGGCATTTTCCGTGCGGCCGTCGACAGTCGGCATCGCCTTCGATTGCGGACGCACACCGAGCATCGACCCGAAAGCGCATGACATCGCGCTCGATCTGGGCATCACCGAGTCCGGCGTGCTGTAGACACCCGTTGCCAATCAGGTGAGCCGCTGCGGGCCACGGCGGATTTCATCGAGGACCCACTCGCGAAAGGTCTTCACGTGCGGCAGTTGCGCCCGCCGCGGATTGACGACCATCACATAGCGCCCGCCAGTCGGCATGCGTAACTGTGGAAACGGGGCGATCAGTTCGCCGCTGGCCAGCAGGTCGTCGAGAAAGGGTGTGCGAACGATTGCCGCACCCTGGCCGCGCACTGCAGCCTGAACCATCTGGTCGATATAGGTGAAGTGCAGCCTGCCGCAGGGGCGCAGTTGCGGCACCCCGGCGAACTCGAACCAGCGCGACCAGCTGAACTGGCGGGCGCCGGGAATCGAGTCGTCCAACTCCAGAAACGGCAGGGCGGCCAGGTCGGACGGCTGCAGCGCGTGCACACCGCTCGACTCGAGCAGCCGCTGGCTGAGCGCCGGCGTTGCCTCCTCCTCGACCAGCAGGTCCGCATCGCCAACCGCCGCGTCGGGCCGCAGCCAGCGCAACGCGACGTCGATGTCTTCGACCTCCAGATCGACCATGCGGTCGGCAGCGTCAATGCGGATCTCGATTTCCGGGTGCGCTTTCTGAAAGGCGGCCAGCCGCGGTACCAGCCACAGCGAGGCGAACGACGCATAGGTCGCCACCGACACCCGTGGCGGCCCGCCGGCGCCGCGCAGTTCGTCGACCGTCCGATCGATACCAACCAGCGCCTGCCGCACTGATGCATAGAGCCGCGCGCCGGCGGCGGTCAGTTCGAGCGCCCGCGTGTGCCGCAAGAACAGCGGCCGGCCAACTTGGCGCTCGAGGGTCGCGATCTGCCGACTGATCGACGACTGGGTCAGGTTGAGCTCGCCGGCCGCCAGCGTGAAAGACAGCAGCCTCGCTGCCGCCTCGAAGCCGCGCAATGCCGACAACGCAATCGGTCGCCGGCGCCGCCGTCCTGTCGAAGTCACTGACGCCATGGTCCGACCATACATGCACTTGACGCATGCATCAACTGCGCTCTTTTCGTTTGTCGGCGCCTTGGACAAAGCGTCAAATAGCGCCATCCCCCGCGCAGACATGCGCTAGACGAATGAGAGGCAGCGATGAACAACCGTCCCGTCACCCAGCGAACGATTGATCTTGGCTACGAGCAGCTGTTCGTATTCGAGGGCGGCCCGGACACACGGGTACGCGTGCTGTTCGGCGGCACTTGGCTTACCGAGGAAGGCGCCGCCGGCGATGCCTTTGTACCCGCCGGCAGCGAGGTCTTGCTGCGCGGCCACGGCGACGCGCTGATCGAAGGACTCGGCCCGACGCGCGTACAGATCAT
>JBFINI010000041.1:0-13566 GCA_041611275.1 Burkholderiaceae bacterium | reverse complement strand
GCGGCCGTGGCCACGCCGATACCGATCATGTTGCGCGCGCCGGCGACCAGACCCTCACGCAGTTCGTGGAAGCCGAGCTTCACGGCGGCGCCGAGGTCGCCGCGACCGCGCAACTGGGCCAGGATCGGCCGCTGCGTGACGAGGATGAAGATCATGAACAGCGTGGCCCAGAACGCCGACAGGCCCGGCGACAGCTGCTCGACCATCAGGCACCAGATCAGCACGACCACCGACAGCAGGTAATGCAGGCCGGACTTCAGCGTCGGGCCGGTCTCCGGCAGTTCGAACACCGGCGCGTTGGGATCGTCGAGTTTCAGTTCCGGCTGTCTGGAGCCGAACCACAGCAGGCCGAGGTACACGGCGACGAGCAGGGCGACGACAATCGAAAACGCCGCATCAGGAAAGGCGACCTTGATCCAGCCGATGGTGTAGTAGACGACACCGGAAAGCACCACGAAGCCGGCCACCGTCATCAGAAACGACAGCAGGCGCTGGCCGAAGGTCGCTTGCGATCGGCGCGGCAGGCCCTGCAAATCGGCCTTCAGCGCCTCCAGGTGCACGATATAGAAGAGCGCGATATACGAAATGATCGCCGGCAGGAACGCATGCTTGATCACCTGCGTGTACGGGATGCCGACGTACTCGACCATCAGAAACGCCGCCGCGCCCATCACCGGCGGCATGATCTGGCCGTTGACTGAACTGGACACCTCGACGGCGCCGGCCTGGTCGGGCCGGTAGCCGACCCGCTTCATCAGCGGGATCGTGAAGGTGCCGGTGGTCACCACATTGGCGATCGACGAGCCGGAAATGATGCCGGTGGCCGCCGACGACACCACCGCCGCCTTGGCCGGGCCGCCGCGCATGTGGCCGAGCAGCGCGAAGGCCGACTTGATGAAGTAGTTGCCCGCGCCGGCCTTGTCGAGCAGCGAGCCGAACAGCACGAACAGGAAGATGAAACTGCTCGATACGCCAAGCGCGATGCCGAACACGCCTTCGGTGGTCAGCCACTGGTGCGACATCGCCTTGGCGAGCGACGCGCCCTTGTGGGCGATCATGTCGGGCATGTACGCCCCGCCGAACACATAGGTCAGGAAGACCAGCGCGACGATCGTCATTGGCGGGCCAAGCACGCGACGGGTGGCCTCGAGCAGCAGGATCATGCCGATCACCGCGACTACGAGATCCTGGGTAATCGGCTGGCCCGGCCGCGTCGACAACTGCTCGTAGAAAAGGAACAGATATCCGGCGCAAAACGCGCCGACTGCGGCGAACACCCAGTCCTGTATCGGCACATAGGCGCGCGGCGAACGCTTCAGCGCCGGGTACGCCGTGTAGGCGAGAAAGATGGCAAACGCCAGGTGGATCGAACGCGCCTCGGTGTCATTGAAGACGAAAATGCCGAAGGTGAACGGCAGCGGAGAGGCGTACCACAACTGGAACAGCGACCAGGCCAGCGCCACCACCATCAGCCCCGTGGCCACCGCGCCGGTTGGCTTGCGGCCGCCGGTGTCGGACTCGGCGACGAGTTGCTGCAGCTTGGTGTCGTCGGCGGCCGTGCTTTCGTCGGGCTTTGTGCTCATTTGTCCATCTCCTCCTGATACGCGCCTTCCACGGCCCGCCGACGCAAGGCTGCGCCGCGGACTCGTCTATTCAAATTCGACTGAAGGCAAAACAGGCCGGGCGTTGCGCCCGGCCTGTGTCTCCCTGGCGGCCGGTTACTTCATCCAGCCTTTTTCCTTGTAGTACTTGACCGCACCGTCGTGCAGCGGCGCCGACAGACCGTTCTTGATCATGTCCTTCGGATCAAGATTGGCGAACGCCGGGTGCAGTTTCTTGAAGTCTTCGAAGTTCTCGAATACCGCTTTGACGACCTGATAGACGACGTCGGCCGGAACCTTGCTCGACGACACGAAGGTGGCCAGCACGCCGTAGGTCGGCGTCGCATCCGGATTGCCGGCATAGAGGCCGCCCGGAATCGACACTTTGGCGTAGTACGGATTGGCGGCGACCAGCTTATCGACCGCCGGCCCCGTCAGCGCGACCAGCTTGGCGCCACAGGTCGTGGTCGGATCCTGGATGTTTGCCGACGGATGGCCAACGCCATAGAAGAAGCCGTCGATCTTGTTGTCGCACAGCGCGGCGCCATGCTCGTCGGCTTTCAGCTCGGAGGCGAGCGCGAAATCGCCCGTCTTCCAGCCCAGCGCGCCGAGCAGCTCTTCCATCGACGCGCGCGTGCCGGAACCCGGGTTGCCGATGTTGAAGCGTTTGCCCTTCATCTCCATGAAAGTCTTGACACCGGCTTCCTTGCGCGCCACCACTGTGAACGGCTCCGGATGCACCGAGAACACCGCACGCAGCTCCTTGAACGGACCCTGGTCCTTGAACACGCTGGTGCCGTTCAGCGAGTGGTATTGCCAGTCCGACTGCGCCACGCCCATGTCGAGTTCGCCGGCGCGGATCGTGTTGATGTTGTACACGGAGCCGCCCGTGGATTCGACCGAGCAGCGGATGCCGTGCTTGGCGCGGTCCTTGTTGACCAGGCGGCAGATCGATCCGCCAGCCGCGTAGTACACGCCGGTCACGCCGCCGGTACCGATGGTGATGAACTTCTGCTGCGCCTGTGCCGCCGCGGGGACGGCAAGCGCGCCGGCAAAAGCCAGAGCGCCGATGGCGCCGAGAATCTTGTTGGGTTTGAACATACGCTAGCTCCTTTGGGTTGTTGCAGACAACGATCCTCTGCCTATCCGGGCCATCGGCCCGCTCGAACGCGGCATGCGGATTGCCATCCTCGGGTCCGCACACTCATCCGACCTTCACGGTGTCGACCCATCTAAAGGTCCACACCCATTTCGCTGATCAAGGCTTCGCGCCGCCTCAGTTGCTGCAGGCCGCGCGCGCCCAGTTTCTCCGCTACAACGGTCAGCAGCGCCTCGGCGACGACAAAAAGTGCTGCCGTGCTGTTGCCGAAAAAGCTGCCGCCCGTCTCGCACACGAACGCCGTATCGGCAACTGTCGCCAGCGGCGACGCATGCGAGTCCGTCAGCGCGATTACGCGCAAGCCCTGCTCCGCGGCAACACGCGCCGTTTCGATCGACACGCGCGTGTAAGGCGCGCAGGACACGATGATGACCACATCATCCACGTCCAGTTGCGCCAGCCCATGCGCGAGACCGTGCTCCGACGGCGCCAGCATCGCCACATCGCTGCGCAGCATGCCGAGGCCGTACGACATGAAGTACGCCACCGCATACATTTGCCGGGCGCCGAAGGTGCGCACCCGGCGCGCATCGATCAGTGTCGCGGCCGCTGCCTGCAGCGCCTCACCGCTGATCCGGTCGGTGGTCGCAGCAATGTTCGCTGCCTCGTCCTGGGCAATGCGCCCCAGGATTGCCTGCGGTTGTTCCTGCCCTGGCGGCGCCCTCAGCAGGTCACGCGCCCGCTCGCTGTAAAAGTGGCCCTTGCCGTAAAGGTGGTGGCGAAAGACATCCTGGAACTCATTGAAGCCACGGTATCCGAGCCGCTTCGACAATCGGGTCAACGTCGAAGCATTGACGCCGGCGGCCGCCGCCACTTCGGAAATCGATGACATCGCCATTTGGCCTGGTGCATCGACGATGCTCTCGAGCGCACGCAGCGCCCGCCCGCCGAGTTTCGTCGACGCCCTTTTCGTATGGATCCGCGCAACCAAGCTCCGCAACTGCTCGAGCGTCCGTGGTGGCGCGTCCCGGTCTTGTACCGCCGTCTCCATCCGCCTCCCTTGCTTGCCGGCAAGCCTACTTGAATTAGGCAAGAACCGCAAATTCCTTTGCGAAAATGAGGGATCCCGCAAAAAAATATGCGTGGTTTCGGGGCTTTGCGCTTATCGCGCGTCGCCACTGCCGAAAATCAAGGGTGAAAACGGGCGGCGGCGAAGATGCCGCCGCCGTGGGAAACCGAGGACGACGCCGCTGCTGACCTGGCGCGCCCGGCCGCTAGCGCTTGACGCCTGTTGCGCCGTCGATCGCCTGCCGCAGCCGGTCGACCAGCATGTCGAGTTCAGCGTCGCTGATGATGAACGGCGGCGCAAGCAGCACATGGTCGCCGTTCTTGCCGTCAATCGTGCCGCCCATTGGGTAACAGGCCAGGCCGGCCGCCATCGCCCGCTTCTTGATGTCAGCAGCCAGTTTGCGCCCCGGATCAAACGGTTCCTTGGTGGCCCGATCGCGGACAATTTCGAGCCCGCGGAACAGCCCGCGGCCACGAACGTCGCCGACATGCGGATGCTCGCTGAAGGCGGCGTTCAGTCTCGCCGCCAGCTTTTCGCCCTGCTGCGCGCAGCGTTCGACCAGGCCATCGCGCTTCAGCACTTGCTGCACCGCCAGTGCCGCAGCGCAGGCGGTCGGGTGCCCGATGTAGGTGTGGCCGTGCTGGAAGAAGCCCGAACCTTGCGCAATCGCGTCGATGATCCGGCCGCCGACCAGCACCGCACCGACCGGCTGGTAACCGCCGCCAAGACCCTTGGCCACCGCCATCAGGTCCGGGGCGACACCTTCCTGCGAACAGGCATGCAGCGTGCCGGTGCGGCCCATCCCGCACATCACTTCGTCAAGGATCAGCAGAATGCCGTGCCGGTCGCACAGTTCGCGCACCGCCTTGAAATAACCTGCGGGCGCAGTCAGACAGCCGCTGGTGGCGCCACCGACGGTCTCGGCAACGAAGGCGATGACCTTGTCGCCGCCGATGCGGTTGACCGCGGATTCGATCTCGGCAATCAGCCGCGCGCAATACTGCGCCTCGGATTCGTCGGGACGGCGGTCACGGTACGAATAAGTCGGCGCCACATGCTCGACGTCGATCAGCAGCGGCGCGAACTGCGCCCGCCGCCAGGCATTGCCGCCGACCGATAGCGCGCCGAGCGTGTTGCCGTGATAGCTGTTGCGGCGGGCAATGAAGCGGGCGCGCTGCGGCTGGCCGATTTCGACGTAATACTGGCGCGCCAGTTTCAGCGCCGCCTCCATGGCCGCGGAGCCGCCGGAAACGAGATACACGTGCGAGGTGCCGGCCGGCGCGTCGGCGATCAACGCGTCAGCGAGTTCCTCGGCGACCTGAGTCGAAAAGAAACTCGTGTGCGCGTAGGCGATCTTGTCGATCTGCGCATGCATTGCGGCGATGACGTCCGGATGCCCATGGCCGAGACATGAAACCGCCGCGCCACCGGACGCATCGAGGTAGCGCTTGCCTTCAGCGTCCTCGATGAAACAGCCTTTTCCAGAGACGGCCAGCGGATATTGGCCGCGTAATTGCCGATGCAGGATGTGCGTTTCGCGATGCATGGAAGCCCTCCGGCTCGAGCGTTGTGGGAGGATGGCCATTGTAGGCAGGTGAGCAACGGACGGTGCCTCTGCTAGCGTCGGCGCCTGTCGCCTCATGACGTCCGTCATGCAACGATTGATTGCTATCGCGCTCGTCGCCGCTCTGATCGTGGCGCTTGGCGCATGCGCGCCGGGCGCCGTTTCGCATCGGTCATCAGCGTCCGCGGCCTTTTCCTTTGCGCTGGTTGGCGACGCGCCGTACAGCACCGCGGCTGAGGGACGCTTCGCAGCGATGCTGCGGCAAATCAATGACGATGCGTCATTGAGTTTCGTGCTGCACGCCGGCGACATCAAGGGCGGCGGCGAACCGTGCAGCGACGCGCTGCTGCAGCGTCGGCTGGCGCAGTTCGATGAAGTGCGCACCGCGCTCGTCTATACGCCGGGCGACAACGAATGGACCGATTGCCATCGCCCTGCTGCCGGCGCTTTCCACCCGCTGGAGCGGCTCGCGGCGCTGCGCCGCTTCGCCTATCCGAACCCGCGTCGCTCGTTCGGCCGACGACCGCTCGCAGTGCGATCGCAGGCGGATGTCGGCGCCTTCCACGAGTTCGTCGAAAACGCGCGGTTCGTCCACGGTCAAGTCGTCTTCGTCACCCTGCATGTGGTCGGCAGCAACAACGGCCTCGATCCCTGGTACGGCATCGACCGCGATGATCGGCGCAGCACGCCAAGGGCAGAGCGCCTGGCCGAGTTCAAACGACGCCAGGCGGCAAACCTGGCCTGGCTCGAGCTGGCCTTCGCGCAGGCCGAGTCACTCCGCGCCGCGGCGGTCGTCGTGCTGATGCAGGCCAATCCGCGCTTCGAACTCGGCGCGGACCACCCGAAGCAGGCGGGCTTCCGCGCCGTCGTCGACGCACTGCGCCGACACGCGCGGCGGTTCGCTCGGCCGGTGCTGCTGGCGCACGGCGATCGACATCTCTTCCTGGTTGATCACCCGATGAGCGAAGGCGAAGCACCGCTGCCGACGCTCAAGCGCGTGCAAACCTACGGCGATCCGTGGACGCTGTGGGTCCGTGTCGATGTTGACCCCGACTATGACGAGGTCTTCACCATCAGGTCGGGCGGGCCACTGCGATCGGAATGATGGTCGCGCATTCACGCTCGGCCTGCTGAAGTCAGAGCCTGCGGAATCCGCGCACGTTGGCGAATGCTGACTCCCGCTGCACCGCGCGGACTCGGTCGGCGAACTCAAGAAATCCTCCCAATTACAGCGCTGAGTAGGCGCTCACATAAGCGTGAAGGTGCATGGATCAGCCGTTCGGCTGGTACAGACCAGAGGCTTTGGCGATCAGACCGGCGGCAGCTCTCAATTGTCGTAGATACCGCGTTTGGGGGATACGATCGCGGCAGCATGCTCGAACACGACGCCTGACCGAAGAGCCGACACAGCGGGCCGATTCCACAACGACCCGGCAACCGTTGCCCAAGCCCTCGCCGACCCGTCCGCCCATGAACCCTTCCCGCCACCTCGACGGAACACTGGCCTAGCGAATGTCCACGCGGGGCGCAGACGTCAACTGGGATCTCCCGGCGCGTTCGGAGACGCCGACCACGCTGCTTGCGGACGCTCCGTCGACGGTCATCGACGAGCCGATTGCGGCCTCGACGATTGGCAGCCTGGACGGGAACAACTCGGCTAGCGGCGCCGACGACGGTCCCGCAGGACGGTGGACTCAATGGCTGCGGCGACAGCTCGGCAGCGGCGTCGGCCGGCGGCTGTTCACGATGTTCGTGCTGGCCTCGCTGGCGCCAGCCGCCTTGATGGCCGTGCTGTCGTTCACCCAGGTTTCTGACGTCCTGCGCCAGGAGCGCGACCGCGAGCTGGTGCAGGCAGCGCGATCCTTCGGGCTCGCGGTCCGCGAACGGCTGTACTGGACCGAGTCCCTGCTGATTGATGCGGCGAGCAGCCCTTCGCCGGCGGTGAGGCTGTCGCCGCGGTTGGGCCGTGAACTGGCCGGTCTGGCGATGCTCGATCGCAACGGCCGGCCGCTCAGCCAGGCCGGCCGCCCGCCCGCCCTGGCCGACTTCGATCCGCGGTCGCTCGATCCGGCAAGCCAGAAGCGCCGCACCGCCTTGCGCGTCGGTGGCCCCTCCGAGGCTTCGGCGGCCGTACTTGTCTACGCGGTCCCAGGATCGGGCGAGATCGGATTCATTGCCGTATCGCTTGCCCCGGGATTCCTGTGGGGTGATCGCGCGGCCGACCCCGAACACACCGGTCTTTGCGTCGCTGCCCATAGCGGCCAGCCGATTTTCTGCTCGGCGCCGATGCCGGACAAGGTACTGCTGCACCTGGCCGTCGAGACACCGCACGGCGAACGCATGGCCCAGTTTGATCGCGACGGGACCAAGGTGCGTGCCGGCGCCTCGATCATCGACGTCCGCTCGCACTTCGTCGGCGACAATCTGGCGGTGGCCGCTGCGCAGCCCGAATCGCATCTGCTGCGACCGGCCCGTTCCTTCCAGGCAATGTTCCTGCCGATCGCCGCCGTGTCCGTGCTGCTGGTCGTGCTGCTCAGCATCGATCAGATGCGCCGCATCCTGACGCCACTGCATCTGCTGCTGGAAGGGATGAAACGCGTTGCCGAACGCAACTTCGACAAGCCCGTTCAGGTCGTCGGGACCGACGAATTCAGCCGCATCGCGCACTCGTTCAACAAGATGACGGCGCAGCTCGGGCTGCATTTCCGCACCTTGTCGGCATTTTCGGAGATCGACCGCACCATCCTTACCACGGTCGATATGCGGCAGGTCGCCGATATCGCACTGACCTGCATTCAGGAGATTGTCGGCGGCGTCAAGGTCGTCAGCCTGGGTCTGCTCGAGCCGGACGCGCCCGACGCCACTCGAGTCTATTCGCGCGCCGGTTCGGGCTTGACCGTGCGCGACGAATTGCCAAAAGCACTTGATCTCGCCGGCACCGATGCCTCGCTGCGCAAGTGGTCGAAGTCGATTCGCCTGCCCTCCAATTACCGCGTGATGCTGCGCCAGCTCGGCGCCAAGTACCTGTACCTGTTGCCGATCGCGCGCGCGGACAAGGTCTGGGGCGTCGTTGCGCTCGGGCACGACGAGCAGACCGCGCTGTCGGGCGAGCAAGCGCAGGCGCTGGCCGGAGTGATCGACCGTCTGGCTGTGGCCCTGTCGTCGATGGCCCGCGACAAGCAGCTGCACGACCAGGCGCATTACGACGCCCTCACCGGCCTGCCGAATCGCCATTACCTGATGGACATGCTGACGCAGCAGCTGTCACGCGCGCGGCGCGACGATCATGCACTGGGCGTGCTGTATATCGACCTCGACCGCTTCAAGCGCACCAATGACACGCTGGGCCATGCCGCCGGCGACGTGCTTCTGAAACACGCCGCCACGCGGATTCGCCGCGCCGTGCGCGACATCGACATCGTTGCGCGGCTGGGCGGCGACGAATTCACGGTCGTGCTGGCGAAACTGAAAGGCGCCACCGATGCCGGACGCGCCGCCCGCTCGCTGATCACGGCGCTGAACGAGCCGTTCGAGATCGACGGCCACGTGATGTACGCCGGTGCCAGCATCGGCATCGCCTTGTTCCCGAACGACGGCCAGACCGGCGCCGAGCTGCTGAAGAAGGCCGATACCGCACTGTATCTGGCCAAGGATCGAGGCCGCGGTCGTTACGCGTTCTTCGAGGAACGCATGAACGTCGACGCCTCGGCACGGGCGACGATCGATCGCGAACTGCGCGAGGCGCTCAAGCGTGGCGAGTTCCGCCTGCACTATCAGCCGCAGATCGACATGGATACCGGCGAGGTATGTGCCGTCGAGGCGCTGCTGCGCTGGCAGCACCCGCAGCGCGGACTGCTGGCGCCGGCGTCATTCCTCGAGCACGCCGAGGAGAGCGGGCTGATCGAAGCGATCGGCACCTGGGCGCTGCGTGAGGCCTGCCTGCAGCATCGCCGTTGGGTCGAGGAGGGCACGGTGCTGCCGCGCGTGTCGGTCAACGTCTCGGCCGTGCAGCTGCGCAACGCTTCGTTTGCGGCCACCGTCGAAGGCGCCCTCATCTCGGCGACCACCTCGCCGCACTACCTCGAAATCGAGGTCACCGAGTCGCTGTTCCTGGATGCAGGCCCCGATGCGGTGGCGACGCTGGAGCGGCTGCGCGAACGCGGCGTCGAGATCGCCGTGGACGACTTCGGCACCGGCTACTCGTCGTTCGCCTACGTCAAGCAGCTGCCGGCCAGTGTGCTGAAGCTGGATCGCTCGTTCATCGTCGATGTCGTCGACGACTCGAACGCGGCGATCATTGCCGGCGCGATCATCGAAATGGCGCATGCATTGGGCAAGGCGGTCGTCGCCGAGGGCGTCGAAACCGCGAAACAGGCGCAGTTCCTGCGCCAGCTTTCCTGCGCCCGGGCCCAGGGTTTCGTCTTCAGCGCCGCATTGCCGCCTGAACAGATCCCGGCTTTCGTCCGCGCCCGCCGACGTGAGCCCACCGGCGCCTCACGCCACGCCACGCTGCAATTGGTGCACTCACAGTCATCCGGCGATCTCGACGCGGCATAAAGCCTCAGTCGCCTCCGCGATCAGCGCCTCAGCGCGTCTTGCCTCTGACAGTTGCCTCATAGCGCGCCCTGTTCTCGGCGTTGGGTGGATACAAGCCGGGCAGCGCGGCACCTTCTTCAACCTCGCGCAGGATCCAGCTCTCCAGTCGCTCCTGCTCGACGGCCGCGGCGATGACCTCGTCGAGCAGAGCCGCCGGAATCAACACCGCACCATCGGCATCGACGACGATGACGTCGTTCGGGAACACGGCCACGCCGCCGCAGCCGATCGGCTCCTGCCAGGCGACGAAAGTAAGCGCGGCCACCGAAGGCGGCGCCGCCACGCCTTGACACCATACCGGCAGTCCGGTCGCCTGTACGCCCGCGACATCGCGAACTACGCCGTCGGTGACCAGCGCCGCGACGCCGCGCTTGCTCATCCGTGCGCACAGGATGTCGCCGAAAATGCCGGCGTCCGTCACCCCCATTGCGTCGACCACGGCCACGCAACCCGCCGGCATCGCCTCGATCGCCGCGCGCGTCGAGATTGGCGATGACCAGGACTCCGGCGTCGCCAGATCCTCACGCGCGGGCACGAAGCGCAGGGTGAAGGCCCTGCCGACAATGCGCGGCTGCTCCGGCTGCAGCGGCCGGGCACCGCGCAGCCAGACGTTGCGAAGGCCCTTCTTCAGCAGCACGGTGGTCAACGTGGCAGTCGTGACCCCGGCGATCCTTTCGGTGATCGCCGGGTCGAGTGGCAAAGATGCAGGGCTCATGGCATGGGTCTCATGCAAGGTCAGGCCGGCCGGGACGAAGTCGCGCTCAAGTTCACAATCGCATGTCCACCGGGCGATGTCGATAACGACGCACAGGGTATCGCCCCTTCGCGGTGCGGTTGCGGGCGGCAAAAGCACGGTGCTAGCGTGCGAGCTTCAGCCACCCGCGCACCACGAGGCCAGCGATGACCCAGCCCTGCATCATCACCGTTGCGATTACCGGATCTGTGCCACGCAAGAAGGACAACCCGGCGCTGCCGGTTTCCGTGTCGGAACAGATCGAGTCGACGCAGCAGGCTTTCGAGGCCGGCGCCACCCTGGTGCACCTGCACGTGCGCAACGACGACGAGACAACCACCTCCGATCCCGAGCGCTTTGCGCGCGCGCTGGAAGGCATCCGCAAGCACTGTCCGGGAATGATCACGCAAGTGTCCACCGGCGGCCGCTCGGGCACCGGACGCGAGCGTGGCGGCATGCTGCCACTGAAACCCGACATGGCCTCGCTGGCCACCGGCTCGGTGAATTTCCCCAGCCGCGTCTACGAAAATTCGCCGGAGCTGGTCGACTGGCTGGCCGCCGAGATGCTCAAGTACGGCATCAAGCCGGAGGTCGAAGCGTTCGACCTGTCAATGATCTTCCAGGCATCGGCGATGCAGCGTGACGGCCGCATCAAGGCGCCGCTGCACGTGCAGTTCGTCATGGGGATCAAGAACGCCATGCCGGTCGATCGCGAGGTCTTCGAGTTCTATGTGCGCACACTGAAGCGGCTGGCCCCCGACGCGACATGGACCGGCGCCGGCATCGGCAAGGATCAGTTCACGGTCGCCCGCTGGTCGCTCGAGCTCGGCGGCCACTGCCGCACCGGCATGGAAGACAACGTAAGGCTCGATCGTGACACGCTGGCGCCGTCGAACGCTGCGCTGGTGGCGCGCGTGGCCGAGCTGTGCGCCGAACACGGACGCCGCCCGGCGACGGCGGCCGAGGCGCGCCAGCTGCTGTCGCTGCCGGCCGCCCCAACGCGGCACTGACTGCCTCCCGCAGTTTTCGGCCACGCTGGCCTGTCGAACATCGTGTCGACCGCGACGCTGTGCGCCGGCGCGAGCCGGCCGCGACCCTGATACCCTGCATCGTATCTAGGGCGAACGGCGGATGGGCTTGAGCCCGCCATCGCCGATACCGTGTCAGACGGCGTTCAATCAGCGAGCCGGACCGCGCAAGCGCCGGACCTGAAGCCGCCACGGCCGCACTTACAGACCGGATCATGATCAAACCTCCGATGCCCCGCAACGAGGCGACGCGCCTCGACACACTGCGCTCGCTGAACATCCTCGACACCCGACCCGAGGAACGCTTTGACCGACTCACCCGTCTGGCCAAGCGCCTGTTCGGCGTGCCGATCGCGCTGGTCAGCCTGGTCGACGCCAACCGGCAATGGTTCAAGTCCTGCGTAGGCCTTCAGGCCAGGGAAACGGCGCGCGAAGTCTCGTTCTGCGGTCACGCGATCGTCGAGGACGAAATCTTCCTCGTCCCGGACGCCACGCTCGACGAGCGCTTTCACGACAACCCGCTGGTCACCGACGCGCCACACATCCGCTTCTACGCCGGCTGCCCGCTGAAGGTGCCCAACGGCAGCAAACTGGGCACCCTGTGCCTGATTGATGTCGAGCCGCGCACGCTCGACCCCGACGATCTGCACCTGCTGCGCGATCTGGCCCGCATGGCCGAGCAGGAACTCGCCGCCGTGCAGCTGGCCACCATGGACGAGCTGACCCTGCTTTCGAACCGTCGCGGCTTCCTTTCGCTGGCCCGACATGCGCTCGGCCTGTGCAAGCGCATCGGCCGGCCGGCCTGCCTGCTGTTTCTCGACATGGACCGGTTCAAGCAGATCAATGACCGCTTCGGTCATGCCGAAGGAGATCGTGCGCTGTGCAGCTTCAGCCATGCGCTGAAGACCGTCTTTCGTGATTCGGACGTCATCGGCCGCCTGGGCGGCGACGAATTCGCGGTGCTGCTGACCAACACATCGGCGCCGGCCTGTACCGAGGCCCTGGCGCGATTGCAGCGTGCGGTCGACGTGCTGAACCAGGAAGGCCAGCGCGGCTATGAGATCCAGTTCAGCGCCGGACAACTTGCCGTCGACAATTCACCGCACCAGTCGCTCGAGGCTCTGCTAAGCCAGGCCGACGCGCTGATGTACCAGCAAAAACGCGCGCGTCAGCAACGTATCGCGGCCTGAACCCCGGCAGTGGCGCTTCTTGCGACGCGCTGCCAGACGGGGGCTTCAGCCGCTCGTTCCGCTGCCGAGGCCAGTGCGCTCAGAACGGCAGCCTTCCCGTTTCGATCGCCTGCCTGGCCGTCAGGAAGGTTGCCGCGTTCCAGCTTTGCCCGGCCATGCCCATCGGCTCGAGCGTCCCGCCGTGGAACCATTCGGTGAAGCGCCAGTTGCCGAGACTGTTGGCGCGCGCGAGCTTATGCAGCTCGGTTCGGGCCAGCTCCCGCTGCCCGAGCATCGCCAATGCAAGCGCCCAGAAGCCACCGACAAATGGCCAGATGCCGCCGTTGTGATACTGGTGCGGGTGATTCTGCTGGTGCCGTGCCATGTAGGCGCGCCAGCGCGGATGCCCGCGCGGGATCGGCTGGGTGATTACGCGCACCGGATACGGCTCGGCCACTGCGGCCGTCAGCAGCGTCTGCACAATTTCGTGCGCCCGCGAATCGCCGGCCAGCCCGCACAGAATTGCGAGCACGTTGCCGAACACATCGCCCTCGTCGCCGACGAACGCCAAGTTGAC
The DNA here is from genome assembly GCA_041611275.1 of Burkholderiaceae bacterium. Classification (GTDB taxonomy): domain Bacteria; phylum Pseudomonadota; class Gammaproteobacteria; order Burkholderiales; family Burkholderiaceae_F; genus JADJWR01. The sequence continues at coordinate 130 of JBFINI010000041.1, read as the reverse complement.
GAAACTCAGGTACAGGCCGGAATTGCGCTGGCCGCGGCGCGCATAGTGCCGCAGCAGCCGCGCTCGCCGGTACTCGGGCAGGTCGGGACCGAACGGGTGGAACAGGTGGTTGAAGTGATGGCGCGTTTGT